>DAIOGD010000092.1:0-4655 GCA_036745395.1 Candidatus Nanopelagicaceae bacterium
TTACATCAATGCAGGCAATTTATGTTCCTGCCGATGACATCACCGACCCAGCTCCTCACACAACATTCGCCCACTTGGATGCAACAACTGTGTTGTCTCGTCCAATCTCAGAACTTGGTATCTACCCAGCGGTGGATCCACTTGACTCAACATCACGTATTTTGGATCCGCGCTACATTGGCGAACACCACTTCCGTGTTGCAAACCGAGTTAAGCAAATTCTTCAGCGCTACAAGGATCTTCAAGACATCATTGCAATCCTTGGTATCGATGAACTTTCTGAAGAAGACCGTATCTTGGTTGGTCGCGCACGTCGTATTCAGCGCTTCCTTTCACAGAACACATTCGTTGCGAAGGTATTCACCGGTATCGATGGATCATTCGTTCCACTTTCAGAGACAATCGAAGCCTTTGAAGCGCTTGCTGATGGAAAGTACGATCACGTTCCAGAACAAGCATTCTTCATGTGCGGTGGCCTAGAAGATGTTGAGAAAAAGGCAGCAGAATTGGCTAAGGCATAATTCCAAATGGCCGAAAATCTAACTGTTGAAGTTGTATCTCCAGAGAAGCGGATCTGGTCGGGCGAGGCGAAGATGGTTTCAGCTCGCACACTAGAAGGCGATATTGGCGTACTGCCAAACCACGCTCCGCTTCTAGGAGTACTAGTTGATGGTCAAGTAAGCATCAAAGGTGCGGACGGAAGCGATCAAGAATTCACAATCAACGGTGGCTTTATCTCTGTATCAAATAACCGAGTATCAATTCTCGGCGAATCTAAGTAACTTCTAAATACGTTCGACCTTCGCGCCTAGCGCGCGAAGTGATTCTGCAAAGCCGGGATATCCACGGTCAATATGGAAAGCATCTTCAACGGTAGTTACTCCATCGCTAACCAAACCAGCTAAAACAAGCCCAGCTCCAGCGCGAATATCAGTGGCGGCGACAGGTGCCCCCGATAATTGTTCGATTCCGGTAATTGCGGCGTGATGGCCATCAACGTGAATATCTGCGCCAAGTCGTTGCAATTCGTTTACAAACATAAAGCGACCTTCAAAAACATTTTCGGTAACCATCGAAGTTCCTTCAGCGATTGAGTTCATGGTGATTACAAATGGTTGCAGGTCAGTTGGAAATCCAGGGTAGGGAAGCGTTGCCACATCAACCGCGATTGGACGCTTATCCATCTTTACTCGGAAGCCATCCTTTGTTGAAGTAACAACCGCCCCTGCTTCAACAATCTTGTCTAGCGGAACTTCCAAATGCTCAATTCGGCCACCGTGAACAGTTATATCGCCTTGCGTCATGACGGCAGCGAAAGCCCAAGTTCCGGCGACAATTCGATCACATAAAGTTGCATGAGTTGCTGGCGTTAATTTCTCTACACCTGTGATCGTAATCTTTGGCGTGCCAAGTCCAGAAATATTGGCGCCCATAGCAATTAAATATTCACCAAGATCAACAACATCAGGTTCGCGAGCAGCGTTATCAATCGTCGTAACACCTCTGGCCAATACCGACGCGGTCATTAAATTCTCGGTCGCGCCTACGCTTGGGAAATCAAGAGCGATATCTGCTCCGGTTAAACCATTTGGTGCGGTTGCAATAACAAAACCATGTTCTGATCGCGCCTTGGCACCCAGATCGGTAAGTCCCTTAATGTGAAAATCAATCCCGCGAGAACCAATAGCATCGCCACCAGGAAGAGCAACTTCAACTTCGCCAACTCTTGCGATAAGTGGCCCCAAAACATTTATCGATGCGCGCATCTTTCGAACTAGGTCATAGTCGGCACGGTGCCCAGGAACTTTTGGCACATCAATTGTTACTACTTGAGTTTTTGGGTCGTATTCGGTTTTGCAACCAAGGCGCGTTAGAAGTTCCTCCATAATATGAACATCGGCGATATCTGGAACATTTGTGATTGTGCTTTTGCCAACGGCAAGTAAGGCGGCAGCCATAAGTTTCAGTGCCGAATTCTTAGCTCCAGAAACTGTGACTTCGCCAACTAACCGGGTGCCACCGGTGATTTGAAAGGCGCCGTTTTGCGATTCCATATGGTCGTATCGTAACGACTCCAATAGGCTGAACCCATGGTTAACCTGACTCGGATTTACACAAAAACTGGTGATGATGGCACAACTTCGCTTGGCGATATGAGCCGTACATCAAAAAACGATCCACGACTTGAGGCATATGCCGATGTTGATGAAGCCAACTCCGCGATTGGAGTAGTGCTTGCACTGGGTCAATTAAAAAATGAAGAAATTCGAAAATTGTTAGTTCGAGTTCAAAACGACCTATTCGACGTTGGGGCTGACCTCTGTACTCCTGTTGTTGACGAGCCAAAAGTTGAACCGCTACGTGTCATCGAATCACAGATTGATTACCTGGAAGCCGCGATCGATAAATATAACGAGGGGCTTGAGCCACTTCGAAGTTTCGTCCTTCCTTCTGGAACTCCTGCAGCATCGCTACTTCATGTTGCTCGTACTGTTACACGTCGAGCTGAAAGAAATACTTGGCATGCAATTCACCAATTTGGCGCCGGCGTTAATCCGCTAACTGCAAAGTATTTAAACCGACTATCGGATCTACTCTTTGTTCTAGCCCGCTTTGAAAATAAGGGAGTTGGCGACGAACTCTGGGTGCCTGGAGCAAACCGCTAAATATTTACGGCTTGGCCGCTAGTTATGTGGCGCGATTGGTGTGTAGATATTTGTTGGGACTTTATCGCCCGGTGATGCCTGCCAGCATTTGGCAGAAATTCCTCCAACTGTAATTCCTGGCGCAAGCGGTGCTTCACTGATCAAGAGAATGGTTTTTATCTTTTGGGAACCACTTCCAGTATCCAAAGTGCGAAGGGTTCCAATCGGATTCTTCGAATTTGGATCCGTTGAACTAATTTGTGAAACCACAGAATCAACTTCCCAAAAGGCACACCCTGCCTCGGATGCAACAAAAACCGCACCACAAGTCACGCTCTCGCAGGTAGCAAGACCGGCAGTTAAAGTTTTGGAGTTGGATGCCGCGCCTTTTAATTCTTCAGCCGACGGCACCTTTGCATAGATGCTCCCGTTGTGACTGAAGTTTGGTGGTGGCCAGAGTGGATCTGGCGAAGGGATTGGTTTTACATATTTGCGAACATATTTACGGCGATATGTTTTGGCAACTACCTTCTTCTTTGTCGTGAGTGAAACTTTGGAAGTTGATTTAGCCGATGGCTTAGGAGTTGCTTTTGATGAAGATACGACTTTAGGTTTCGAAGTTGCCTTAGGTGAAGGCATTGAGGTTGCAGCAAATGCAGGTTGTACTTGAAGGGAAAAAATAATAATAAGCGCAAATACTTTCTTTGTTGAGATCACTTGTCACTCCAACGGAAAGTCTTGAGCGCCATGAGCGTCCCGAAAATTAGCCAGAGCCCAAGGATGATCGCAATTTTAGATATTTCCCAAGAATGAGCCACTTCCTTAATTGCAAAGTTATCTGGAAGAAAGACCGAACGCATGCCTTGGGTCAACCATTTCAATGGGAAGAGCGCAGCGAAGTCTTGCATCCATTTAGGAAGCGTGGAGAAGACAAAGAACACCCCACTAAAGAATTGAAGGATGATCACGATTGGGGAAACGACGGCAGAAGCACTTCGCCCATTCTTTGGTATTACCGCAAAGGCAATTCCAAGAACTGTTGAACAAATTGTTCCGAAGATGATTAGCCAGCCAAAACGAAGCCAACGATCAAAAGTGCCTGGCAGGTGTAGACCAAAGAAGGCAACGCCAAATACAAGTAGCGCGCCAACCTGAACCACCATCGAGGCAAATACGACGATGACCTTGCCAATGAAGTAGGAGATTGGTGAGATCGGTGTACCACGAAGCCGCTTTAGCGTTCCAAAATCCCTTTCGAGCGGAATCATGATGGCTAATTGTTGGAATCCGGTATTAACCAAGCCGGATGCAATCATGCCGGATAAGAAATATTGACTGAAGGTGACACCAGGCGCGATATTTCCTTTAAAGACCGAACCGAAGATAAACAAGAGAAGTACTGGAAAGAGAATTGTGAAAACAACAGATTCGCGTTGGCGAGCGAATTGCTTAATCTCAAGACCACCGCGAAGTATTCCAATTCGAAGGATGCTCGGTCTCATTTTCCACCGATCATTTCTAAGTAGATCTCTTCCAGGGTTGGGCGAGTAACCGTTAACTCCGGTATTTCCCCGTTGAACTTCTTGCTAAGCGAAATGACTTCTGAAGTCGGGTCATCGGTTAAAACTTCAACGCGGGTTCCATTATCAAAGTAGCTGATCCGAGCCTTAGCGGTATTTCTGCCACCCAGATTTTCGGGTGTGGAGACCTCAATAATCTTTCCATCGTAAATTACGGCAACCCGATCAGCCAGTGCTTCTGCCTCATCTAAGTAATGAGTCGTAAGCAGAATCGTTGTGCCTTCGTTCTTTAATTTACGAATTAATTCCCAGAAAGCGCGCCTTGCCTCAGGATCAAAGCCGGTTGTTGGTTCATCCAGAAATAAGATTTCGGGTTTTCCGATTATTCCAAGTGCGACATCTAGGCGACGCCTTTGACCACCAGAGAGGGTATCAATTCTGGCATTTGCCTTTTCGCCGAGCCCAACATCGGAAATAACAGTGTGTGGAT
>DAIOGD010000093.1:0-4604 GCA_036745395.1 Candidatus Nanopelagicaceae bacterium
AGAAGTTGGTCGCCAACCGCGTGGCCAAATTGATCATTGATTGCTTTAAATCCATTTAGATCCAACAAAAGAAGTACACCTTCTTTGCGTCGCAAAATTTCAAGTTCTACTAAAAATCTTCTTCGATTCGGAAGCCCAGTCAATTCATCGGTGCGAGCTAGTTCCCGTTCATGGGTAACGCTCTTTGCATCGCGAAGTGCGACTGCCATTCGCAAGAAGGCAAGAGTAACGGTTGCAAAGCCTGGAATTAAAACAAATGTGGGGAAGTAGCCGGGATGAATTGCAGCTACCGCCAAGATCGATGAACTAATTATTAAAGCCGATGTGGTCATAAATGAATTGACGCGTTCGGTTATTTCAACTTCGCCGCCATGGTGCCAGAGCGATTCGGCGATTAGTACAAGTCCGAGGACCCAACCATCATCAGTAAGTGCACCAAAGGAATAGCTACCGGTGGCTGAGACAAGTAAGAAGTAGAGATCGGTGATGGCAAAAAGTAACGTCCCAGATAAAAGTAGCAAGGATCTCGTGGTTCGTTTCTGAAGTACAACCAAGGAGATTGTGATCGCAACCAGAATCAAATCACCAGTTGGGTAAAGGATTGAGAGAAAAACCGAGATTGCTGAGCCATCAAATTTCAACATGGCCGGGCGCAATAAGAAACTAGCGATGACACTTGAACTTCCGAGAGCGATTATCACCGTATCCAAAAGTTCCAGGGCCACGATCTTCTTTGAGACCGAAAGCGCCCGCAGAATGCCAAAGAGCATTAGGGGATAGAAAAGGGCGTAGGTGTAATCGGTAAGGCCAGAAAATATTTGAAATTTGTAAAAGGAGTTCCAAGTTGAAATAGTGGAACCAAAGCTCCAGAGAGCGATTGCTATGGCGATTGAATACTTTGCCCGGCGATCATTAAAGCTTGGAGCCAAGGCGATAACTACGGCGGCCATAAAGCCAACTAAATTAAAGAGAATCAAATCTGGAAAAACCGATGGACCATGAATTACTAAGCGAATTCCCAGTTGAAAGAATAGAAGTATCGGGGTCGCGATGCGCAGGCTGCGGTAAGTTCTTCCACGGGCGCTGGCCATTAAAGGAGCCTAAGCCTTATTTAGAAAAGGCATAAGAGTTATCCGCAATTATTATTTTCAGAATGCTTAAGGGAGCGCAAATGTTTGAGAAGAATCCGATTAGTTCAGTCGAAGTAAGCCGCCGTGGAGTCCTTTGCGGTGTCGCATTGTTGGCTGTTGGATTACTTCCAGAAGCGGCACAAGCTGCAATCACCGCAGTTGGTGTAAAAGTCGTTGGCAAGAAATTGGTAATGGACCTAAAACAGAATAAAGCGCTAAGTAAAGTTGGTGGGGTTGTTCAAATTAATTTCCAAGATGGAACTTCCATGGCCGTTGTTCGTACAGCTACCGGAACAAAAGGTTTAACCGCGATTAGTCTTGCATGTACTCACAACGGTGTAACCGTGATGGAACAAGATGGTGCTTGGATCTGTCCAGCGCATGGTTCGCAGTTTGCGTTAAATGGAAAGTTAATAAATGGCCCAGCTCGTACCGCGCTACAAAAATTCCCGATTACCGCGACTGCTACGACTGCAACAATCGGATAACCGGGAACTTAAGTTTTAATTAGATATACGGATTAAGCGCAAGCCTTTGTAACTACCGCCTTAGCAGTCGCAATATCGGCCGAGGTCTTTGCCATTGATGCATTTGCATCTGCAATTGTTTGATCCAAGGTAGCAAGGTTTGCTGTTAGGTTCTGGATCTCAGTTGTCATCTTGGTGATATTTGCATTCGCATCTGTAACGCGCTGTTGATCAGCAGCGGTACCAGTGGTCATAACTGTTGGATGCTGGGCCATAAATGCCTTAAGAGCATTTTGCAAAGTTGTTAGTTTTGTTTGAATGATGGTGATCTGCTTTTGGTTCGTTGTCTTTGAGCGATTGGCGGTATTGATTGTGCCATTTGTCGAAGTAACGATCGCAGCGTTTAGATCCTTAACATCATTGAAATTTGAACTTGCATCTAGGCAAGTTTGAGCAACCCAGGTGTTCTTCTTTACAGCCTTTGATGGGTTGAATGTGCACTTGTACTTAGCGCCGCCGATTGTTGCTACGGCATTTGCCTTTGTGCAGGCGCCATTCTTAACGTTCGCAGCTGAAGCTGCGCTGATTCCAGAAACCATTGTGGTTACCAAAACTAGAGCTGCGGTTGAAGCCGCAAGGAATTTCTTAGACACGAACTACCTCCATGGTTGAATAAAAGAATTCTAACGAGCGAGGGGAAGATTCTTAGGGAGATTTGCAGGAATCACCCGTGAAAAGACTGTGAGTTATCGGGCCTCGCTCGGGCGTTGACGCCTGCGTACCTTCATTCCTTGCTTTCGCACCAACGGGCGCGGACCAAATCTGGAGATAAAACTTAAGATCTTGTATTGCACGCCGGGAATACAAAGTGGCTTTCCAGCTTCGGCGGCCTTCCAAGAGTCTGCGACAACTCGATCGGCAGCTAGCCATAAGTAACTTGGCAGGCCATCCATTTTCATTTTGCCACGGGCATGAAATTCGGTGTGGGTAAATCCGGGACAGAGCGCGCTCACTTTTACATTCGTGCATTTGAGTTCGGTATTTAAATATTCAGAGAAGACAGTTACATATGATTTTGCGGCGCTGTAAGTTCCACCAGCGATCCAACCAGCAACACTCGAGACGTTAATAATTGTTCCAGAATTTCGAGCAACCATTTGGGGTAATACCGAATGTGAAAGTTGCATTGGTGTTCTAACAAGAACATCTAATAATTCTGTTTCGGCCGCTAGATCACTCTTTAGGAAACTTTTATTTAAACCAAAGCCAGCATTATTTATTAATACTTCAATTGGTTTAGTTGAATCGGTCAATCGGTCAATAACTTTTGTAACGCCAGATTCGATTGAAAGATCAGCCACCAAGATCTCGGCCTTAATTCCATACTTAGAAGCGAGTGTTGCCGCGCGATCCTTAAGCCGTGCTTCATCGCGTGCAACTAAAACTAGATCAAAGCCTTTTCCAGCAAGCAAGCGAGTAAAAGCTTCGCCGATTCCTGCTGTTGCCCCCGTGATAAGCGCTGTACTCATGCCATGAGAATAGTCATTAAACTAAACCAGTAAAGACCCAGATTGATTACGTCCTAGTAGCTCAGTGGATAGAGCAACCGCCTCCTAAGCGGTAGGTCGCAGGTTCAACTCCCGCCTAGGACACTTACCTAAAATTAATTGTGAAAGACGACGGTCTTATTGCCAACAATAAAGATTCGGTCTTCGGCAAAATCCTTAACGCTTCGGGATAGAACTCGGCGTTCGATATCACGCCCGGTTGCGATTAAATCTTCCGGAGTTGAATTATGAGTTACGTGTGCAACATCTTGATCAATGATTGGACCTTCATCGAGATCTTGCGTTACAAAGTGTGAGGTCGCACCGATGATCTTTACGCCACGATCATGTGCTTGGTGATACGGCTTGGCGCCTTTAAAGCCTGGCAAGAATGAGTGATGGATATTTATTAACTTTCCAGATAGTCCGGCACAAAATTCTGGCGTCAAGATTTGCATGTATCTAGCAAGCACAACGAGATCAATATCCAACTTTGAAACTAGATCGTTAATTTCACTTTCGGCATCGGCCTTGCTCTTGCCGCTTTGGTCGACGTAATAAATTCCGTGGTTTGCCACCAACTCTTTTAGATCCCCATGGTTTGAAACTACGGCAGGGATTTCAATTGGTAATTCGCCAAGTTCTTGTAGGTAGAGCAGGTCGCGTAGGCAATGGCTTTCCTTGGTAACGAGGACAAGCACCCGCTTCTTCTGTGAAGTTAGGCGAATCGATAACTTTGGTTGAAACTTTCCGAGTCCGGCATTTAGCTTTGACTTAACCGATTCGGCATCTTGCGAAGTTTCAAAACGGGTGCGCATTACAAAAATATTTGTTGTTGGATCGGTGAACTGTTGGTTCTCGATGATATTGCCGTTGCATTCAAGGATGGCACTAGTCATCGCATGAACGATGCCTGGTTGATCCTGACATTGCAGGGTGACTATTAAATCCACCCTGCAAGGTTAATGGTTACTAATGTGAAATCGTAAATCGCTTCATGGATTTAGGTGCCCACCAGTTTCGTTCGCCAAAGAGGCGCATCAACGCTGGGACTAGTAAGCCACGAACCAATGTGGCATCCAAGATGATTGCAAAGGCAACGCCAAAACCAAGAGTCTTGATATTGGTTACGCCACTTGTAACGAATGCCGCGAATACAATCGCAAGCAATAGCGCGGCTGCGGTAATGATTCGCGCAGACCTTTGAAGCCCTGTTGCTACTGCATCAACATTCTTCATGCCGCTTTCATGCTCTTCCTTGATACGTGAAAGCAAGAAAACCTCGTAGTCCATCGAAAGTCCAAAGGTCACAACCGAAATAAGAATGACCATTGAAGTATCAATGGTGTGAGTGTTGGTGAAGGAACCAACAAGCCAAGTCATGTGACCATCGATAAAGATCCAGGTAAGTGCGCCCATCATTGCCGCAAGAGAAATAATATTTAGGAGCACGGCCTTAA
>DAIOGD010000094.1:0-4535 GCA_036745395.1 Candidatus Nanopelagicaceae bacterium
TCTTCGTGGGCACCTGGCCGTGATGTTGATGTAATGCCGACTGGATATGGAACTCCGATCGCTAAGGGCGATAAGTTGATCATGCAAGTTCATTACAACTTACTTGCCGCAACACTTGGGATGAAGTTAACCGATCAATCGAAGGTTTCGATTAGCGCGGTGCCGGCAAAAGGTGCGACCTTGAAAACTTTGTATGGCGACATGGTTGCAGCCCCCGTCGAACTTGCTTGTCCGGCTGGTGTCACTGGTGAACTATGTGATCGCGGAAAATCGTTAACCGATTTGGGAATTCGTACTTCAACTGCAAGTGCTTTTGAAGCAGCCGGTTTGAATTTGTTATGTGGGCAAAGTGCTTTTAAGCCAACGCCAAGTACGACATCGACTTGCGATAAGAAGATCACGCAAAATGAAACGGTAATTAAAGCCACCCCGCATATGCACTTGCTTGGTCGTACCTTGAAATTGATTTTGAACCCAGGAACCCCGGGGGAGAAGATCATCTTGGATAAGCCGAATTACAACTTCGATGATCAATCACCAACCATTTTGAAGGAACCAATCGCACTAAAGGCTGGCGATACCGTGCGCGTGGTTTGCACCTTTGATCCGAAGCTTCGTTCGCTGCTTCCAGCGCTTAAGAAATTGCCACCACGTTATGTAACTTGGGGCGAGGGCTCATCTGATGAAATGTGCCTCGGTGTAATGGGAGTTTCGCGCGCTTAACGCGAGGTCGTGCGCTTTGTGGTTACGCCGCCGGTGAAGTTGGAGCCGGTTGTGAAGGCGCCGGTTGATGAATAGACAGTCGCAGTAACGTATTGCGAACCATGGGTAATCGGTTTCCAGTTACAAACAGCAATGATGTTTGGCGAAGTGCCTGTTGTAGCAATGCCTTGGCAATGATTTATAGGGCGACCATTTGTGTAGAAATTAACAGTTCCCGAGTAATTAACATTTGCAGTAATCACTACTGGTGTTAGCTTCTTAATTGATCCGGAGAAAGATATGGAAGAAACCGCTCCATTTTGAATGGTCCAGCTAAAGATAACTACGCCACCTTTACCGGCGCCACCAGCAGTTGAAGTCGAACCAGAGTTATTTCCAAGCGTTGCAGAATTGCCGTTGTAACCACCACCACCACCTCCGCTGCCAAAAGTTACTCCGTCAGTTGCTATGGCATTTGAAGAAAAAGTGCATGAAATAGAAGTTGTGCATCCAGTGTAGGTAGTTTGAGATCCGTTTCCACCTGCATAACTAGTTAAATAGGATGAACCTCCATACCCACCGGTTCCACCTCTTGGACAATTTGCATTAGTTGTAGTTGCGACAGATGACGCACCACCTGCGCCACCACCAGCGCCATAAGGAATGCTTGTTCCGGTAATGCTGCTTGAAGTTCCGGCACCGCCTTGCCCACCACATGCACCTTGACCCCCAATGTCATGAGAGTCTGCACCTACAGCGGAAGAACCGGCTCCAGAACCACCTCCTTCGCACTCACCAACTTTTCCAGCATTTCCATTTCCTGAATTACCGCCCTTACCAGAATCACCACAATTGCTTGAGTTTTTTCCGCCAATTCCAGGTAGTCCAGGACGCGCACTAACACTTATAGAAAAAACAGTTGTTGTTTCACCGGCAGTACCGGTATCGGGAGTTGTTCCACCTGCCCCTCCAGATCCACCGCCTCCTATGAGAACTGGTTGAACAGTCCCAGATGTGAATGTCGTTGTTGATGACAAAACTTCACCGCCACCGCCACCGCCTCCACCAACATACCAAGAAGCGTTGTAGCCACCGCCACCGCCTCCACCACCACCAACAATTAAGTAGTTAAAAGTGTTCGTACCATTTGGAACTGTCCAGGCGCAATAACCACGTGTTTGCAATGCGATGTATCCAGTATTTCCAACATAAGTTGGTGTTTCCGGACAAGCAGGATATTGGTTTGCGTAATTTTGATAAAGCTCTGTCGCGCTTAGTCCGCGATTATAAATAGCCAATCTACCGATACCTGATTCAAATAATGTGTCTGCCCAATTGCTTTTACCGATGTAGTTTGAAGTTCTGGCTACCTTTTTTGGGACTACCGGGAAAGTATTACCGCTGAAAGTTGTAGTTACCGTTTCCGAAACGCCATTCACATAGATGGAGCATGAGGATCCATCAACGGACATCGAGTACCAAGCCCATGTAGAGTCCAAAATCGAATTTGCTGCTTGGCAAGAACCAAGGGATGTAGAACTATCAAATAATTCAAGATACAAACTATGTGTTGTTCCATTTCTTGCTAGAACGATATTGTCGGCCTGTTGTCCGTTTCCAAAATCAATGATTCTTTCCCATGAATTAGCCGCACCGAAATTTGCAAAAAAAGTTGCAGTGAACCCAGCAGAAAAATTTAAAGTGCTCGGGAGTGTTCCTAAGGTTGCGTAGGAACTAGTGCCGTTGAATCCAATATAACCCCCATTGCTGGCGGAGTAACTGGTAGAAGTGAGAGTTGCGTTATAGCTATTTCCAGATATGTCATTCCAAGTGGAGCCAGAGCCTGAATATGATGATGAGTTACCGGCATCGAAATTCATTACCAGGCCACTGGAAACAATTGCGGCTTTTGCGGCGGGAGCGATTATGGCTTCAAATCCAGTCGCCAAAAGAAGCGCGCAGAGGAGTGAGCTAGTTAGCCGTCGCACATTCACGGGACAATTATGGCGTAGTAAATAACCCTAGAAATAAAGCCAAAATGGGTGGTTTTTCGGGTATTTTCTTTGCATGACTCCACTGCATTTGGTTATTAATGTTGCCTTGGTTTTTTGCGCGATTGCATGGGTGGCATCGCTGGTTACGGGGGACACCTCTTGGGTTGATCGGCTCTGGTCGATCGTGCCGGTCGTGTATGTCGGCCTTTATGCCTACAAGGCGAATTGGCACGATGCGCGACTTAATTTGATGGCTGCATGTGTTTTTGTGTGGGGCGCTCGCTTAACTTTCAACTTTGCCCGCAAGGGTGGCTATAGCGGCACAGAGGATTATCGGTGGGAAGTTTTGCGCGGTCGGATGAACAAGTGGCAGTTCCAACTCTTTAATCTATTTTTTATTGTTTTGTATCAGAACTTCATCTTGGTTTTGATCGCTTTGCCTGCGCAATTGGCATATGACAATCGAGTCTCGTTTGGCTTTGTGGACGTCTTGTTTGCCGTGGTTTTCTTACTTATGACCTTGGGCGAATTTGTAGCAGACCATCAACAATGGAACTTCTACAAAAAGCGCGAGGCGAAAGAGACCACAGCGAAGTTCAATACCCACGGGCTATTTGCTTATTCGCGCCATCCAAATTACTTCTTTGAATTGGCTCAGTGGTGGGTCTTGTATGCCTATGCGGCATACACCGCGGCCTCGGTCTTTAACTGGGAGATCGTGGGAGTCGTTTTGCTGACCTTGTTATTTGCGGGCTCAACAAAGTTTACCGAGGACATAACCCTCGACAAGTATCCGGAATATTCGCAATATCAAAAGCGGGTAAAGCCAGTTATTCCTTGGGTTTATAAGCGGTAGTTACTTAAGTTTCTTCCGAATAACTTTTCGAAGCCATGGTTCTAGGTGAGCCATATCGAAATTGTTTTCCGCGAAAAGCTCATCGATTTTTAGGATCGCCTTTCGGCTATTTTTTATGACAGCAGCCAGTGTTAGCTAAATGAGCGTAGAGCTCATCGAACTTCTCAAGGCTAATGGCGAAAGCATCCATCACATGTTGGCGTGGGCGTTCGTTTTCTTTGCTGGCCAGATATTGGGTAATGGCATCTTCAAGGAGCGACTGAAATTGGCGACCTTCATCCTCGGCCACTTTGCGGGCCTTGGCCAGAAGTTTTGGGTCTAATTGTGAAGAAAACTTCTCTCTTGCAATTGCCATGGCAATAACCCTTTCATCAAGATATATCTTGATGCTACCACATTTGATTAGTTGGGGGGGCTTAGTTAGCGAACAGAGCGAAGAACTGCTGTCACTTTGCCCAGGATCTCAGCATCATCTGCTGGGATTGGGGCGTAGTTATCGTTAGCTGGAAGAAGCCAGAAGTGACCACCCTTTTTAGAGAAGGTCTTAACGGTGGCTTCGCCATGGATCATTGCGGCAACGATCTCGCCAGCTTCGGCGTTCTTCTGTTCGCGAATAACAACGTAATCGCCATCGCAAATTGCGGCATCGATCATTGAATCGCCTTTAACTTTCAACATATAGATATTGCCTTTGCCGACAAGTGATTCTGGCAAGGTATGGATCTCATCAATATTTTGGTCTGCGGTGATTGGGATACCGGCAGCGATCTGGCCAACTAGTGGGACGTTGCGAGATTTTTCTGGAGCCATGGCGCCTTCATCATCGGTGACTTCAAGGGCGCGGCCCTTGGTCTGGGCTCGCTTGATCAGGCCCTTTTCGGCCAGGATCTCGAGCTGGTATTTGACCGAGGCAGGGGAGGCTAGGCCGGCGGCATCGCCGATCTCACGCATAGATGGCGCGTAGCCGTTCTTATCAACTGAAG
>DAIOGD010000095.1:0-4528 GCA_036745395.1 Candidatus Nanopelagicaceae bacterium
CCTGCCGCGGTTGATCGTCGTCGTGATGATTACGCCGTTAAGTCAGGCGCCGCAGTTGTGGAATTGATTCGCAAAGGAATTACGACCAGACAAATTCTTACCAAGAAAGCATTTGAAAACGCGATCACCGTTGTTATGGCACTTGGTGGTTCGACAAATGCAGTCCTTCACTTACTTGCAATTGCGAATGAAGCCGAAGTTGATTTAACGCTTGAAGATTTTCATCGCATTGGCGAAAAGGTGCCACTACTTGGCGACCTAAAGCCTTTTGGAAAATATGTAATGACCGATGTTGACCGTGTTGGCGGAATTCCGGTTGTACTTCGTGCGCTTTACGACGCCGGTTTTATTCATGGTGATTGTTTGACAGTTACTGGAAAGACTATGGCGGAAAACTTGGCAGAACTTAACCCCCTTGATCCAGATGGTGATGTGTTGCACGCGATCAAGTCACCGCTATCTGCTGGTGGTGGAATCACAATTCTCGGCGGATCACTTGCCCCTGATGGCGCAGTTTGTAAGACCGCTGGAATTGGAGTTGATGAATTCGAAGGACCAGCCCGAGTTTTCGAACGTGAGCAAGCTGCAATGCAAGCGCTCGAAAATGGAACCATTACAGCTGGCGATGTAATCGTTATTCGCTATGAAGGTCCAAAGGGCGGACCAGGAATGCGCGAGATGCTAATGATTACTGGCGCAATAAAGGGTGCCGGACTTGGCAAGAGCACCTTGCTATTGACCGATGGAAGATTTAGCGGCGGCTCAACCGGGCTTTGTGTTGGCCACGTCGCACCAGAAGCGGTTGATGGTGGACCGATTGCCTTTGTAAAAGATGGTGATCGCATTCGTATTAACACCATTACTCGCAAGCTAGATCTCTTGGTCGATGAAGCCGAGTTGGCGGAACGTCGTAAGAATTTCCAACCAATCCCACATAAGTACAAGCGCGGGGTATTGGCGAAGTACTCAAAGGTGGTCGGGTCTGCATCAAAGGGTGCGGTCTGCGGTTAATAGCCGCTCTTGGGCCTTATTCGATCTCCAAATAATGAGATCCTGATCTCAACCCTTGACTAGGTCATATCGGTAGGCGAGAATTAACCCATGACATCAGTAGTCGTTATTAGCGAGCACGTGATCTAGTCTCATCTAGAACACGTGCCACCCCTCAGTGCAAACTGAGGGGTTTCGCATTTTAGATAAATAGGAATCAATGGGAAATAAATCAGAAAAACTTGAATAGGTAGACCGAGCAACGAAGGGAGATGAACAACATGACTAAAGAATCAAATAATGAAATGACGGGGGCAAGTGCACTCGTGCAAGCTTTAGAACTTGCTGGAGTTGATGTCATGTTCGGCATCCCTGGTGGCGCAATCCTTCCGGCATACGATCCAATCTTTGATAGCAAAATTCGCCACATCTTGGTTCGCCATGAACAAGGAGCTGGCCATGCTGCAACAGGCTATGCCCAAGCAACTGGTCGCGTTGGTGTCTGTATTGCTACCTCCGGTCCGGGTGCAACGAACCTCGTAACACCATTGGCTGATGCACAAATGGATTCAGTTCCAATAGTCGCTATCACCGGTCAGGTTGCATCAGGTGCAATAGGTACCGATGCTTTCCAAGAGGCAGATATTCGTGGCATCACGATGCCGGTAACAAAACATAATTTTCTAGTCACTGACCCATCAGAAATTGCAGGAGCGATCGCGCAAGCATTCCATATAGCAAGTACTGGTCGTCCAGGCGCGGTACTAGTTGATATTGCAAAAGATGCTTTGCAGATGAAGACCGAATTTAATTATCCAAAGAGCATAAATCTCCGTGGATACCACCCAATCATGGAACCGACTGCCGAATCAGTACGCGATGCTGCGCGCTTAATCGCCGAATCAAAACAACCAGTTCTCTATGTAGGTGGCGGCGCAATCAAATCTAATTCCCAAAAGGAATTACTGAAGCTTGCAGAGTTAACTGGTGCGCCAGTTGTAACTACTTTGATGGCACTTGGCGCCTTCCCAGATTCACACCCACAACATTTAGGGATGCCAGGAATGCACGGCACCGTTGCTGCAGTTACGGCACTTCAAAAAGCGGACCTACTAATTACTTTGGGCGCTCGCTTTGATGACCGCGTAACAGGAAAACTTTCTTCATTTGCACCAAACGCAAAGATCATTCATGCTGATATCGATCCAGCAGAAATTGGAAAGAATCGTCGCGCCGATGTTGCACTGATCGGTGATTTAAGTAAATCAATTGAAGCTTTAATACCAGCAATCAAAGCCGAGTTTAAAAAGTCCCAACCAGATTTAACTCCTTGGTTAAATACTGTTTATGGTTGGCGCAATCGCTTCCCACTTGGTTATGACCATCCAACCGATGGCCTTTCACCACAATATGTAATTGAAAGAATCGGAAAGATTTCTGGTCCTGATGCAATTTATGTTGCAGGTGTAGGCCAACATCAAATGTGGGCATCACAATTTATTAATTATGAAAAGCCTCGCACCTGGTTGAACTCTGGTGGTCTTGGAACTATGGGTTATGCCGTCCCAGCTGCGATGGGTGCCAAAGTTGGCGCACCAGATAAAGTTGTTTGGGCGATCGATGGCGATGGCTGTTTCCAAATGACAAACCAAGAGTTGGTTACTTGTGCCCTAAATAATATTCCAATCAAGGTTGCGGTTATAAATAACGAAAGTTTGGGTATGGTTCGCCAATGGCAGACCTTGTTTTATAACGAGCGCTATTCAAATACCCAACTTCATTCAAAGCGAATTCCAGACTTTGCAAAGTTAGCTGAAGCAATGGGTTGCGTTGGATTGACCTGTGACTCAAAAGATGATGTGGATCGCACCATTGCGCAAGCAATGGAGATCAACGATCGCCCAGTAGTTGTTGATTTCAGCGTTCACAAGGATGCGATGGTTTGGCCGATGGTTGCCGCTGGAACTTCAAATGATGAAATCGTAAATGCACGCTCATTGGCGCCTATCTGGGATTCACAGGAGCTCTAAATGTCACAATCACATCCAGATTCACCAACATCAACACGTTCAACCTCCAAGACTCATACGCTCTCGGTTCTAGTTGAAAATAGCCCAGGTGTATTGGCGCGAATTTCTGCACTCTTCTCTCGCCGTGGTTACAACATTGATTCTCTCGCTGTTGGCCCAACCGAGAATCCAGATTATTCGAAGATGACAATCGTCATTAATGTTGAAGATCATGCGCTGGAACAAGTAATTGCGCAATTGGATAAATTGATTAACGTGATCGATATTGCCCAACTAGATCCAGTTACATCTGTTCAACGCGAACTCTTATTGGTAAAGGTTTCAACCGATGCCAAGACTCGCTCCCAAGTTTTGGAGACGGTCCAACTCTTCCGTGCCAAGGTCGTTGATGTTGCCCAAGATGCGGTGACTATCGAAGCCACTGGCAATACCGAGAAGATTCAAGCCCTCCTAAGAGTCCTAGAGCCTTACGGCATCAAAGAATTGGTCCAATCTGGGCTAGTCGCGATGTCTCGAGGCTTAAAACCGGGCTCGATTTCAGAAGATCAGAAATAAAAAATAGAGTTATCCCATACAACCGACGAAAGGTAAGACAAAGTGGCTACCCAGTATCACGACGAAGATGCCGATCTATCAATCATCCAAGGAAAGAAAGTTGCAGTAATTGGTTATGGCTCACAAGGCCATGCCCACTCACTTTCACTTCGCGACAGTGGTGTTGATGTCCGCGTCGGTTTAGCCGAAGGTTCAAAGTCACGCGCAAAGGCTGAAGCAGAAGGACTACGTGTTCTATCTGTAGCTGATGCAGTTAAGGAAGCTGATGTAGTTATGTTGCTTGCACCAGATCACGTGCAACGTCATATCTACAACGAATCAATCAAGCCAAACCTAAAGCCAGGCTCTGCGCTTTTCTTTGGTCACGGATTTAATATTCGTTTTGGTTACATCAAGCCAGAAGCAAATATCGATGTTGCAATGGTTGCACCAAAGGGTCCAGGACACTTGGTACGTCGTGAGTACACAGCGGGTCGTGGAGTTCCAGTTCTAGTTGCAGTTGAACAAGATGCAACAGGAAATGCTTGGCCATTAACACTTTCATATGCAAAGGCAATTGGCGGACTTCGCGCTGGCGGAATCTTGACCACCTTTACCGAAGAGTGCGAGACCGATCTATTCGGCGAGCAAGCAGTTCTTTGCGGTGGCGCATCACAATTAGTTCAATACGGATTTGAAACGCTAGTTGAAGCTGGTTACCAACCAGAAGTTGCATATTTCGAATGCCTACACGAACTTAAGTTAATTGTTGACTTGATGTACGAAGGTGGAATTGCAAAGCAGCGTTGGTCAGTTTCTGACACAGCCGAGTATGGCGATTACGTCTCAGGTCCCCGCGTTATTGATCCAAGTGTCAAGGCAAATATGAAGGCAGTCCTTGGAGATGTTCAAAATGGAACATTTGCAAAGCGCTTCATTGATGACCAAGATGCTGGTGCACCAGAATTCAAAGC
>DAIOGD010000096.1:0-1323 GCA_036745395.1 Candidatus Nanopelagicaceae bacterium
TTTCTCGGAAGCGCTTTTCATATCAGAAATCAACTTGTTGGTGATCTCATCAGGATTTGAATCAACAAAATGAATCAAATCTTTTGCTAGTTGCTTATGGGAATCCTCAGAGATCCACTCGACGCAAGGAGCGCTGCATTTTCCAATATCGCCAAGTAAGCATTGTCGCTTCGCTTTTTTTGCGCGATTAAAGTTTTCATCCGTGCAACTACGAATTGGATATAACTTTTGTAGTACATCGAAGGTACTTCGAAGAGCCCAGGCATGAGCATAAGGTCCAAAGTACTTAACGCCTGGTCGTTGTTTTGCGCGAGAAATAAAGAGCCTTGGGAATTGATCTTTAAGGCTTACTCCCAAATACGGGTAGGACTTATCATCTTTAAATTGGATGTTGAACTTTGGATTCTCGCTTTTAATCCAAGTAAATTCCAATTGCAGGGCTTCGATTTCGGTATTTACTATCGTCCAATCGACTCGGACTGCTGTATGAACCATTCGATAAGTTTTCTCCAGCAAATTCTTCTGAAAATAGGAGTTCAAGCGATTCTTTAAATTCTTGGCTTTTCCGACATAGATAACCCGATCCTTATCGTCATAGAATCGATAGACGCCTGGGTCCGTTGGAATATTTGTAGGACGATAACTCTGTGGATCGCTCATGTTAATTCTTTAATACTTGTGCCAAATACTTTCCGGTATAACTCTTGGCATTTTTGGCGACCTCTTCTGGAGTTCCTTCGGCCACAACCACGCCTCCCCCGGATCCACCTTCTGGGCCCAAATCAATCACCCAGTCGGCTGATTTAATAACATCTAAATTATGTTCAATCACCACAACTGTGTTTCCGGTATCGACCAATCTATTTAGAACGATCAAGAGTTTTCGAACATCTTCAAAGTGCAAACCAGTCGTTGGTTCATCCAGTACGTAAATCGTACGACCGGTTGAACGCCTTTGAAGCTCGGTAGCTAACTTGACGCGTTGCGCTTCCCCACCAGAAAGAGTTGGAGCGGATTGTCCGAGACGTACATACCCCAGGCCAACATCATTTAGCGTCTTTAAGAATCGCGCAATCGCAGGGACGGATTCAAAGAATTCGTGGGCTTGCTCTATCGGCATATCCAATACTTCGGCAATAGTCTTGCCCTTGTAATGGACTTCTAACGTTTCACGGTTGTATCTAGCCCCATGACAGACTTCGCATGGAACATAAACATCTGGCAAGAAATTCATCTCGATTGTGATGGTTCCATCTCCAGAACAATTTTCGCAGCGCCCACCTTTGACGTTGAACGAGAAGCGACCCTGCTGGTGACCTCGAA
>DAIOGD010000096.1:1333-4474 GCA_036745395.1 Candidatus Nanopelagicaceae bacterium
CAAAAAGTGCGCGGATCTTGTCAAAGACTCCAGTATAAGTTGCTGGATTAGAACGCGGCGTTCGGCCAATTGGTGATTGATCTACGTGAACAACCTTGTCGAGGTGTTCGAGTCCGGTAATTGTTCGATGTCGACCAGGAACTATTCGGGCGCCATTTAATTTATTTGCGAGCACCGAATAGAGAATGTCGTTTACCAGCGTTGATTTACCAGAACCGCTAACTCCAGAGACTGCTACGAAGGCGCCCAATGGAAATGAGACATCAATAGTCTGCAAATTGTTCTCTTTGGCTCCCTTAACTAGTAACGCACGTTTCGAATCCAGTTCACGTCGCTTTTCAGGTACCGCAATCTTGGTTCGGCCTGATAAATAATCGCCGGTGATTGAGTTCTTAGCGGTTATTAGAGCTTGGTAGTCACCAGAAGATACAACATGTCCGCCATGTTCACCTGCGCCTGGTCCGATATCCACGATCCAATCCGCGGTTCGAATTGTGTCTTCGTCGTGCTCAACCACAATCAAGGTGTTTCCTAGATCGCGCAGCCTGGTCAAGGTATCAATTAGACGGCGGTTATCACGTTGATGCAGTCCAATACTCGGCTCATCTAACACATAGAGAACTCCAACAAGCCCAGAACCAATTTGCGTTGCCAAACGAATTCTTTGTGCTTCACCACCAGAGAGTGTTCCAGCCGGACGATCTAGGGACAAATAATCAAGGCCAACATCGAGCAAGAAGCCAAGTCGGGCATGCACTTCTTTAAGCACTCGATCTGCGATCTGTTTCTCGCGCGAATTTAGCGAAATCTTCTTTAAGAATTCCGCGCAATCGCCAATGGAGAGTTGGCAAATCGCCGCAATACTTTTGCCGCCAATTGTTACCGCTAATACTTCTGGTTTTAAGCGCGTTCCTTTACATGCCGGGCATGGGGTCTCGCGCATGTATGCGGCATATTTCTCGCGTGAGTAATCGCTATCGGTTTCCGCGTGACGTCGTTCAACAAACGGTACAACGCCTTCAAAACCGGTTGAGTAATTTCGTACCCTTCCATAGCGATTCTTGTATTTCACATGGACTTCGTAATCCCAACCATGCAAGATCGCTTCTTTAGCTTTAACAGAAAGTTTCTTCCAAGGATTATCGAGGGAAAACTTTAATTCACCGGCTAGACCTTCAAGAATTCGTTGGAAATATTCTGAGGATTGCCCACCAGCCCACGGCGCAATAGCACCTTCTGAAATTGAAAGTTCATCATCCGGGATTACCAATTCCTCATCAACTTCAAGGCGGGTTCCGATTCCAGTACATTCTGGGCAGGCGCCGAATGGCGAGTTAAATGAGAAAGATCGTGGCTCGAGTTCTTCAAAAGATAAGCCGCAATCATGACAGGCCATATGTTCGCTATAAGTACGCTCTTTATCCTTGGAACCAGCCTTAGCATCCACGAAATCTAGGATTACCAAGCCGCTGGCTAATTTGAGGGCAGTCTCGATGGAATCAGTTAAGCGCGTCTTGGACTCGGCGCTAACAGTTAGTCGGTCAACAACGACCTCAATCGTGTGCTTCTCCTGTTTTTTTAACTTTGGAACTTCGGCAATTGGATAAACGGTTCCATCAACCCTGACGCGGGAAAAGCCTTGAACCGTAAAATCTTTGAAGAGATCAAGAAATTCACCTTTGCGCGCTCGTACAACTGGCGCCAGAACGAGGAACTTAGTTCCCTCGGTCATTTCAAGAATTTGATCGACAATATTCTGTGGCGTCTGCTTTGTAATTGCCTTTCCACATTTTGGACAATGCGGCCTTCCTGCTCGAGCAAATAGCAAGCGAAGGTAGTCATAGACTTCAGTAATAGTTCCAACGGTTGAACGTGGATTTCTATTCGTCGACTTCTGATCAATGGACACCGCCGGTGATAAACCCTCAATGAAATCTACATCTGGCTTATCCATCTGGCCTAAGAATTGGCGCGCATAAGCCGAAAGGGATTCAACGTAACGTCGTTGACCTTCTGCAAATATCGTGTCAAAAGCTAAAGAAGATTTTCCGGAGCCAGAAAGTCCGGTGAAGACAACTAAGGAATTCCGAGGAATTTCAATTGAAACATTTTTAAGGTTGTGCTCGCGCGCTCCTCTTACGACTAGGTTATCTGCGCTCAAGTCCCCGCCTCTTCCATTCCGCGTAGCTCTTTCTTGAGCTCTCTGATTTCATCACGTAATCGCGCCGCCAATTCAAACTGTAATTCTGAGGCGGCCAACTTCATTTGATCCGTGAGGGATTCTATGAGAGAGATCAGCTCTTGTCTTGGCAGGGAGTGTGATGGATCTCGCGAGAAACCGAGTGAAGGAACCGGCGCACCAGAACCACGCCTATCTCCCATAAGGTCATCAGTATCTTCAACTTCCTTGGCGATCAAATCTGTAATGTCGGCAATCTTCTTTCGAAGAGGCTGCGGATCTAAACCGCGTTCCAAGTTGTAGGCAACTTGCTTTGCTCGGCGTCGATTTGTTTCATCGATCGCCTGTTCCATGGCAGGAGTAATTGAGTCAGCGTACATATGAACTTCGCCCGAAACATTTCGAGCAGCCCGGCCGATCGTTTGAATCAACGAGGTCGCTGATCTTAAAAATCCTTGTTTATCGGCATCAAGAATCGCGACCAGGGAAACTTCAGGGAGATCAAGTCCCTCGCGAAGCAAGTTGATACCGATTAGAACATCATATTCGCCGCTTCGAAGCTCGCGAAGAAGTTCTACTCGACGTAAAGTATCAACCTCGGAGTGTAGATACCTAACCCGGACGCCTTGCTCCATCAAATAATCGGTGAGATCTTCTGACATCTTTTTTGTCAGAGTAGTGACAAGCACGCGCTCATTCTTGGCTGCGCGAATATTTATCTCACCAAGAAGGTCATCGATCTGCCCCTTGATCGGCTTAATGATTATCTGTGGATCCACTAGGCCAGTTGGGCGAATTACTTGTTCAACGAATTGACCGCCAGTCTTCTCCATCTCATATTTCCCCGGAGTAGCCGAAAGGTAAACCGTCTGACCCTTGCGCTCAAGAAATTCATCAAACTTAAGTGGCCGGTTATCTAAAGCGCTAGGCAACCTAAATCCATGTTCGACCAAGGTCCGTTT
>DAIOGD010000097.1:0-4470 GCA_036745395.1 Candidatus Nanopelagicaceae bacterium
ACGTTCACCAATCACTTTGGAAAGATGGCAAGCCATTGTTCTTCGGTGATGGATATGGCGATCTCTCTGATATGGCTCGTTGGTATATCGGTGGACTTCTAAAGCATGCTCCTTCATTGCTTGCATTCACCAACCCAACAGTTAACTCATACCACCGCTTAGTTCCAGGATATGAAGCGCCAGTAAACCTTGTTTACTCAGCTCGTAACCGTTCTGCATGTATTCGTATTCCAATCACTGGTTCGAATCCAAAGGCAAAGCGCATCGAATTCCGTTGCCCAGATCCATCATCAAACCCATACCTAGCATTCGCTGCAATGCTCATGGCTGGACTAGATGGAATCCAAAACAAGATCGAGCCACCAAAGCCAGTTGATAAGGATCTATACGAGTTGGAAGGCGCAGAAGCTGCAGCAATCCCACAAGTTCCAGGTTCACTTGGTGAAGTTCTAGATAACCTTGAAAAGGATCATGACTACCTGACAAAGGGTGGCGTATTCACCAAGGATCTAATCGAAACTTGGATCGAATATAAGCGTAAGAACGAAGTTGATTACGTGCGTCTACGTCCGCACCCAGCTGAGTTCGAACTTTATTACGACATCTAAAATCCCCGTCACCGAATTGAAAAGGCCCTCGAGCAATCGAGGGCCTTTCTCATTACGACTTCAAATAGTCGGCGATAATTTTTGCGTATTCCTTGGTTACCTTCTTTAGTGAATCTTTTCCGTTGCCCGCAAAGCCGTTTTCATAAATCACTAACTCTAGGAATAACCCGTAATAGATTCGGGTGGCGAACTCGACTTCTGTCGTGAGAGTCTTCCGCTTCAACTCAGACTTATGATTCTTGATGATTTCCGTAAGCTTCGCGATCATAACGGCCCGAATCTTTTGAGCTTCTTTGCGCATCTTAAGATTGAAAGAATTTCCAATTACGAAAAATAGAAATGACTTTCGATTGGTACTAATGATCTTGAAGAACATATAGCTGAAGTCCGCTAGGTCATCTTCCAAATTTCCTTTGGCAGGACGAGCTTGGATTGCCGCAAAAATCTCTGTTTGTAAGGTCTGAAGAAAGCGCTGATGTAGAGCGGCAATTAAGCCCTCGCGATTTTTAAACCGGCCATAAAAGGAACCCATAGAGGTCTTTGCCTCAGCAATAACGTTTTCAACTGTTAGTGCATCTGGTCCTTTGTTTGCCAGGATCGCTTCAGCAGCATCGAGCATCCGTTTGGTGGATGCCGAACTCCTAGCCTGCTTTGGCGAATTGATTGGCACGGCTCAATTATGCCATCTAGCCTTCCTTTACATATTAGAGATTTTTCTCTAATCTTGCCCTGTACGCCAACTCTGCGCCTTGGAAGAAACTGACACTTCTCGGGCGCAGAGTCTTATCTAAAAGACCGAGGGAATAAGTTGTCCCTTCTAGATCTCCCCCTGATTGCTGGAGTTGGCACCTTGTAGGGGGTGAAATCCCCTATTTAAGTTTGTTTGCTTGCTATCTTTTAAGCCTACGAAAGGGCCAACGTGCATCTAACTTATCTACAGACAATTTTCTTGGGATTGCTTCAAGGAATTACCGAACTTTTCCCAGTTTCAAGTCTCGGGCATGCAGTCTTGGTGCCGGCTTGGATCGGTGGCTCATTCGGCAAGTTCGTTTCGGATAACAACGACGCTTATTTATCAATAACGGTCGCTATGCACTTGGCATCAGCAATTGCCCTCTTCTTGGTATTTAGATCCCGCTGGGTAACCCTTATTAGTGCTGGCATTGGATCGCTTAGAAAGCGCAACTACACCGGCGAAAAGCTAAATGCCTCGAGAGTTTTCTGGCTTATTGTTATTGCAACTGTGCCTGCGGGAATTCTCGGCCTTGCCCTTCAAAAGCACATTACAAAGATTTTCGGTGATGCTAAATACACTGCAATTTTCTTGACCATCAACGGGATTATTCTGGTTGTGGCCGAAAGACTTACTAGAAAGAGCACGGTCGGTGAAATCAATGATGAAAATGCCGAAATCGTTCATCACGTTGGAAATGGCCAAGCTGTCGTAATCGGTTTTGGTCAGAGTCTGGCGCTACTTGCCGGAATCAGTCGTTTTGGTATTTCCATGAGCGCAGGATTAATTCGTGGCTTGAACCATAGAGTTGCAGCCGACTTTGCCTTCTTGCTCTCCCTGCCAATTATTTTGGCTGCCGCGGTCGTAAAGATTCCGCACCTGGCTCATATTTCTGGCGGCTATGGATCAATAATTGTTGGTTCGATTGTTTCATTCCTCGCGACTTATGTGAGCATCAAGTTTTTAGTTAAGTGGTTCAAAACTAAAACACTTTATCCATTTGCCATTTACTGCCTGATATTTGGTATTGCTTCGCTAATTAAATTCCACTAAGGATTTAGCGTTTTACTGAAATATTAAGAACGTCCAAGAACTTCTTAAATGCCATAGGGCAAAGAACTCCGATGGCTACGGAAATCTCCAAGTGGACCAGGTGGGCTGAGTGGTTGTTATAGACCGCGGCAAAATATCCAGCAGATAACGCCAAAATAACGCCCGCCATATTCCGGTGAAAACGAAGGGTCGTCGCACCAGTTGCGACCACAATGGCTAGGTGAATGTTGGTGTAGGTCGAGAGGATGGCTGCAACCGAACCAGCCAAGACCACTGGGAAGATCAGCTTCAATAGCCCCTCGGTGATTGAGATTCGAAGGTTCAAAGGAGAGTTGAAGGGCTTTAAGGTGTGCCGGAACTCAGACCAGAGAAAGGTGAGCGCCGCCAAGCCCATCGGTAGGTCGAAAAGGTAGCGGTTAGCGTTGGTCCAAGACATCCGCATATTCTCTCAGGCTTTCGATGGACGACCAACCCACTTTATGGGTACTCTTTGCATCTGCAAAGAGTTTGCAACAATGGAATCACCTAGGGGCGTCAGCCAATGAATCAAGTCACCACCGTAAATCGATCCAAGTCACCGATAGCTGGTCTTTCTCGAGATGAAATTAAGCGCCTAAGTGCGATGTTTGCAGTCATCTTCTTCCTACTAATCGGTGGAACTCTTCTGATGTGGGGCGCTACATCCGGCCACTACAAACTTTCAGATGGAACGCTATTTGGTTGGGGTACCGGATTCCTAGCTTTAACGCTTGGGATGAGACATGCGTTTGATGCCGATCATATTTCCGCTATCGATAACACGACTCGTAAATTGATGGCAGAAGGTAAGCGTCCTTTGGGAGTTGGATTCTTCTTCTCACTGGGCCACTCCTCTGTTGTAACAGCTCTCGCAATCCTTTTGAACTTTGGAATCAAATCCCTTGGCGTTCAAGTTAAGGATGACAACTCAAGTCTTCACCATTACACCGGTCTGATTGGCACAACGGTTAGTGGAACTTTCTTAATGTTGATCGCAGTACTCAACCTTGTTGTACTTATCTCTGTCCTTAAAGTCTTCAAGTCAATGCGCGAAGGTCTTTACGATGAGGAAGAACTAGAGAAGCACCTAAATTCACGAGGTTTTATGATGCGCTTCTTTGGACCAATTGCTCGCCGTATTGATGCAAGTTGGAAGATGTATCCCCTCGGAATTCTCTTTGGTCTTGGTTTCGACACCGCCACCGAAGTTGCTCTTTTAGTTTTAGCCGGATCATCTGTTGTTGCTGGGCTTCCTTGGTGGGCAATTCTTAGCCTTCCGATGCTTTTTGCCGGCGGAATGTCACTTCTGGACACCATCGATGGTTCCTTTATGAATTTTGCCTACGGTTGGGCGTTCTCTCGCCCAGTTCGCAAGGTCTATTACAACATTGTTATCACCGGACTTTCAGTTCTTGTTGCGATTTTTATCGGAGGTCTTGAAGTAGCTCAAGTATTTGCCGGACAGTTAAATCTTTCTGGCGGATTCTGGGATTATGCAAACAATTTCAATATCAACAAAGCTGGCTTCATAATTGTTGGAATGTTTGTTGCCGTTTGGGCATTTGCATTACTTTTGTGGCGCTATGGAAAGATCGAACAGCGTTGGCACGATAAAGCTCATGCGGCGCAATTGGCCCGTGGCGACAATACCGATCACGTTGCTGCTGGAATCGAATTAGGCCAAGTTAAGGATGGCTTCATCATCGACTAAGGGGATTAGCAGCTATTCACTCATGCGTGAGAGAATCGGCTAGTGATTGCCACTCAAAGCGTTGAACTCCGAGCTGGCGCAAGACTCTTAGTTAAAGATGTAACCGTTCGAATAAACCACGGAGACCGAATTGGTTTCGTAGGTCGAAACGGTGCCGGTAAATCAACCCTCGCAAAGTGTTTAGCAGGCGAGAACCTCCCGGCCGGTGGCCAGATAACCCGAACTGGAACTATCGGCTACCTCCCCCAAGATCCACGAACCGGTGATCAAGAAGAAACGGTAATTAATCGAATTCTTTCGGCCCGTGGTTTGGATCAAATCGTTTCTAGAATGCGTAAGGCTGAAGA
>DAIOGD010000098.1:0-4441 GCA_036745395.1 Candidatus Nanopelagicaceae bacterium
TGATGAAGTGGCGCTTTCGCACCGCGTTGTCATGGCCGCTATTGGGCAGCAAATAGATGCAAATAACACGAAGCCGATTATTGGAATTGCCGACTCATCGAGTGAGTTGAATCCTTGTAATTTGCCATTGAAAGATTTCATTTCAGAAATCAAACGCGGAATCACTGAAGCGGGTGGAATACCAGTCGTCTTTCCAGTCATGTCGCTCGGCGAAGACTTAATGAAACCAAGTGCGATGCTTTATCGAAATATGCTCTCCATGGAAGTTGAGGAGTATTTGCGGTCAAATCCGCTAGATGGAGTTGTGTTGCTTGCAAATTGCGACAAGAGCGTTCCGGGTGCGCTTATGGGTGCGATTAGCACTGATCTTCCAACCATTATGTTCACAGCAGGCGCCCGCCCGATCGCGATCTTTAAAGGTAAGAAAATTGGTACCGGTACTGACCTTTGGCGCACCTGGTCTGATTACCGAGCCAAAAAGATTTCAGAATCTGAATGGAAAGAATTTGAAAGTTGTTTGAACTGCGGACTAGGTGCCTGCAACACAATGGGAACCGCATCTTCAGTTGCATTGATGGTTGAAGCTTTGGGAATGTCACTACCAGGAACTTCAGTAATTCCAGAAAACGATCCAGCTCGTGCCATTGCTGCCTATGACTCGGGCAAAGTTATTGTGGAAATGGTTTTAGGAGAGCGAACCCCTTCAAAGATTATGACCCAAGGAGCCTTCCGAAATGCAATCAGAACTTTGCATGCTTGCGGGGGATCTACGAATGCAATTATTCATTTACTTGCCTTATCCGGTCGGATTGATGGTGGCTTAACGATTGATTCAATAAACGAATTAGGTGCCAATCTAAGTGTCATTGCAGATGTTGAACCTTCAGGCGCCGGGATGATTCAGGACTTTAACAATGCTGGAGGATTGCCTGCCCTCATTGAAAAATTTGGGGATAAATTTGAACTAGATGAAATGACCTTGACCGGAAAAAGTTGGCGTGAATTAATCGAAGGAGTTTCATCGAAAAACAAAACTATTCGAGAGCCATATGACTCAATCTACCCTTCGGGTGCTTTTGTAATAGTTAAGGGAAATCTGGCACCTAATGGTGCAGTCATTAAGGTTTCAGCAGCCTCGGCAGAACTACACAAACATAAAGGTCCGGCGATAGTTTTTCATGGTTACCAAGATATGCGCACCCGAATTGATGATCCAAATTTAGAAATTACAAAAGATTCAGTTCTTGTTTTAAAGGATTGTGGTCCTGTGGGAGTTCCTGGAATGCCTGAATGGGGAATGATTCCAATCCCAAAAAGATTACTTGCTGAAGGTGTAGTAGATATGGTTCGAATCTCAGATGCTCGTATGAGTGGAACTTCATTTGGCACTTGCGTCTTACACGTCGCGCCCGAGTCTGCCGTAGGTGGTCCACTTGGCTTGGTTGAAGATGGGGACCTAATCGAACTCGATATTGAAAAGCAATCTTTAAACCTGATCGTTGATGAAGAATCTCTAGCTAACCGTCGTAGCAAATGGCAGGCACCACAAAGTGATCACTTGCGTGGTTGGCCGGCTCTTTATCAAGCGCATGTTTTGCAGGCCGACTTGGGCTGCGATCTAGATTTCCTACGCCCAAAATCAAAAGCAGAGCGTAGGTTTGTCCCACCAGTTGTAGGTCGATCTTGAAATATAACTGGGTCACAAAGGTAATCACAAAGGTAAGCACAAAGGTAAGCACAAAGGTAAGCACAAAGGTAATCATGAATAAAACCACTAACAGAGGAGAGAGAATGCGTAGAAAATCAATTCTCGCTGGCGTTATGGCTGCAACCATAGCGATCACGGGTTTGGGAATGGCTGGGCAAAGTGCGAAAGCCGCTCCAACAGTAATTACGATTTGGCACAACTTGGGAACCACCCAAAATGCCGATGCAGTTAAGGCGCTTACAGCTGCCTACTCAAAGAAAAATCCAGATGTCACATTTAAATTAGTTGACCAACCTGGCGATAACTATTTCGCACTTCTACAAGCCGCGGCTGTTTCTAAAAAGGGACCAGATCTAGCTTTGATGTGGACCGGCCTTTTTGCTCTTCAATACAAGAGTTACCTACAAAATCTTAAGAGTGTGGTTCCAGCCAGTGCGCTAGCAAACGAGGGCTCACTTAACTGGTCTTCAGATAACTTTGATGCGAAAAACGGACCTTATGTCATGCCATTCGATCGTCAGTTCTACATTGGTTTCTACAACAAAGCCGCCTTTGCAAAAGCAGGCGTAGCTTCCGTACCAACTAATTGGAACGATCTTTATGCAGCATGCACAAAGTTAAAGAGCGCTGGATATACGCCAATTGTTTACGGTAACGGCGGTCAGAGCCTGGGTGCCTTGTACTACCCATGGTATGACGCGAGCTATATCGCAATTGGTCAATCATCGGTCTCAGGACTGCGTGATCTTTATAGCGGAGCTAACCAATGGAACTCTGCAAAGAATGTGGATTCCTACAATAAGTACGCAGCTCTTAAAACAAAGGGTTGTACAAATAGCGATGTCCTCACCAAGACAAATAACGTTGAAGATTTCATTGGTGGCAAAGCAGCAATGATCATCGACGGAACTTGGGATACCAAGAAGTTCACCGATGCAATGAAGACCAATGTGGCTGCATTCATCCCTCCTTTCTCAGATAAGCCAATTAAGGGAGTTGTGGAATTTGCTGGTCAAGGACTTTCATTGACTAACTACTCAAAGAACCAGAAAGCCGCCTCGGCATTTTTAGCTTGGATGACAACTATGGATGCTGCAAAGATTGTTGACAGCGTTGGGTTGATTCCTAACGTAACTGGTTCATCAACCTCAAACCCAGTCAATCAACAGATGTTGGACTTTGCTGCAAAGCAAGGATTCACACGCTATCCAATGTTAGATAACGTTCTACAAGGAGATGTTGTCGATGCTGGAAATAAGATTTTGCCAGCGATCCTTGGTGGCAAGACCGCAGTTGCTGATGGATTGAAGCAAATGGCACAGGTATGGAAGAACGTTCCAGCCGCCAAGCGTGGAAATTCATATCAGTAATAGTTAACTAGTAGCTGTTAGTGGCGTTATCGAACTGGGCAGTTGTTAGCTGCCCAGTTCACCTACGCCCGTATTTAGAAATGGGAATATGAAAACGACAAGTGCGCTAGCCCGCCAACGAAGTAGGTCTGGAGTTATCTTTGCGATACCAGCTCTAATCTTGGTTGCCGCATTTCTTGGTATTCCAATTATTCAAGCGGGTTATTTTTCTTTCACCGAATGGAATGGCGTAACCGCCATTTGGCATGGCATCAGTACTTATAACCACGAAATTCACGATCCCATTTTTTGGCGGGTTCTTTTAAACAATGCCTACTTATTACTGGGTATTCCAATCGCAATCCTCTTTCCTATGGGGATTGCCTTTTTACTCAACGAAAAGGTTTACGGCTGGAAGATATTTAGAAGCATCTACTTCTTACCAACGGCTATTTCCTGGGTTGTAATCGGCATGGTCTCGATGCGCTTCTTTGCCCAAGAGGGGCTGCTAAATGGCCTTTTAAAAAGTTTTGGCCTCGGCTTCATTAAAACCGACCTGCTTTCATCCGAGCAGGGTGCGTTATTTGCTGTTGGCATCACTTTCATCTGGTCCATGGTTGGCACGAATACGATCATTTTTCTTACCGGAATGGCAACTTTAGATCAATCTTTAAATGAAGCGGCCCGAATGGATGGTGCTGGAAACTTTAGAATATTTAGAAGCATCACCTTGCCCCAATTAAATAGATTTATTCAGTTCTCCTTCATCATCACAGTGATAAGCGCATTCACAGCGCTATTTAGTCTGATCTTCGTAATGACTGGCGGCGGTCCAGGATTTGGAACAACGACTTTGGAATTTTTTATTTATCAAAGTGCTTTCTCGCGAGGAAACTTTGGAACGGGCGCCATGCTTGGCGTAATCCTTTTCTTTATGATGGCCGTGCTAGGAATCGGGCAGTTACTACTTATGCGAAATAAGGATGATTAAATGAAGCATAAGCGGTTTGCTCTAAAGCCGGTCATTGCCTTCGTATCGATGTGCATCTTGGCGATCGTGATGCTTTACCCCTTCTATTACATGATTAACACCTCTTTGAAATCAAAGGAGCAATACTTTGGCGCTTCAGGCCATTCATTTTCATCATGGAAGAACCTTTTGAAGGTACTCCCAGTTGGCCGCCAACTTCTAAATTCAACTCTCGTCTGCGCTGGAGCTATTTTTATTATTTTGATTGTTTCCAGCATGGCTGGATTCGCTCTTGCTAAATTGCGTTCCAAAGCATCTCCAATCATCTTTGTTGGAATCGTTGGTGCGATGCTTATTCCACTTCAATCAATCATCATTCCGGCCTACATCAATGCAAGTAAGTTAAATTTACTG
>DAIOGD010000099.1:0-4391 GCA_036745395.1 Candidatus Nanopelagicaceae bacterium
TTCAAAAGCAGTTGAGTTGCCGCCGACGTGTGGAACTAGGAGAAGATTCTTTGCACTCCATAGTGGATGACCTTGCGGCAAAGGTTCTGGGTCGGTTACATCAAGTGCGGCAAAAATTCGCCCAGAATTTAATTCCTTAACAAGTGCATCGGTATCGATGATTGGACCGCGCGCCACGTTAACGATCAACGCGCCATCCTTCATCTTTGCCAATCTTTCGGTATTGAACATCTGCTTGCTTTCGGCATTTAGCGGCAAGATCAAAATGACGATATCTAAATCAGGTAGGTACTTATCTAACTCGTCGATCTTGGTTGAACCATCACGGCCGGACTTTGAAAAGCCACGAACTTCAACATCAAAGCCCGAAAGATTTTTCGCAACTTGTTGGCCGATTGAGCCAAAGCCGATGATGCCAATCTTGCTATCAGAGAGTGATTGAAAGCGGCGGTGATCCCAAGTTCCTTGAAGTTGTTGTTGCATAAAGAATGGGAAACCACGTCTTGAAGCGAGTGCCAAACCAACTGCTAATTCAGCCGTTGATGCATCATGAACACCAGAGGCGTTACAAAGAATTAAACCTGGGCGAAGGTAAGCCAACGCATCGTCATAACCAGCATTAGGCATTTGAAGAACTTGCAGATTAGGCATCTTGTTCGCGAAATCTAAAGCGGTCTTGCCGCCCATATAAGAAGGTACATAAAATGTAATATCTGAAAGATCGCTGCTTTCAAGTGGGTGATCATTCGAAGAATGTAGTTCTACTCCAGCAGGCACTATTAAATCGGACCATTGAGTCCAAGCAACAACCTTGCTCATGAAATTGGCCCTTCTGGTGTGATCTCAACTGGATTGCGAAGAGTTCCAATTCCAGCAACTTCAATATCAACAATATCCCCGGCGGCAAGTGAAATATCTAGCGGCGGAACTATTCCAGTTCCGGTTGAAAGGATCGCTCCGTGTGGGAAGTGCTGACATCTGAATAGATATGTAACGAGATCTTCAAGTGTGCGGTTTAGCGAACCCAGTGATGTTTGGGCGCTCCACGCGATTGACGAACCGCGTTCGATCTTTGCCGAAATGGTCATATCTTCCGGTGCAGGCGCTAACCAAGATGGAGTGATATTTGGACCGAGAGAAGTTGAGCCGGAATAAATCTTTGCTTGTGAAAGGTAGAGCGGGTTCTCGCCTTCAATCGTGCGAGCGGTCATGTCGTTGCAGATCGCGTAGCCAATAATTTCTTGATACTTATTTATATAGATAGCAACCTCTGGTTCTGGAACCGAGGCCGCTGAATCAAAGCGAATACCGACTGGAGCACCAGTTCCACGAGCGCGCACAGCGTTTGATTTAAAGAATAGTTCTGGGCGATCGGCTTCATAGACGCGTTGGTAGACATCTGGAACTCCGCTCTCTTCTTTGCGGGCATCGCGCGATCGAAGGTAGGTAACTCCAGCGCCCCAAAGTTCAACTTCATTTGAAATCGGAGCAGCAAAGCTTCCAGAGATTGGTGTGCGCGGAGCTGATCCAATCAGATCGATTAATTCCTCAAGGCGCAGCTCAAGTACTTGGGTTAACGTCGGTAGCTCTTTGATGATCGAGTGCTTATCGCCATTTGTAATTGCGAATTGATAAGGATTGGTGGCGGTTTTCAATACTGAAAACTTCATGTCAGCCTCTCGATTAGTCCAGCATCTTCTAATTCAGTCCAAATATTTGCTGGTAGTTCGCGATCGAAATCGGCGATATTTGAAAGTAACTCTTCACTACTTCTTGATCCGGTTAAAACTGATGTAATCGCTGGATGGCGAAGTGGGAATTGAAGTGCGGCGGCGGTTAATGGAATTCCGCGCTCGCCCAGGAAGGCGCCAACCTTTTGTGCCTTGGCAATAATTTCATCCGACGCTGGGAGATATTCAAAGGTTGCACCTTTAACGGGATTAGCTAATACACCAGAGTTAAAGACGCCGCCAATAGTTATATCCACTTTGCGTTCGATTGCATATGGAAGTAGTTCTCTTTGTGCGGTCTGATCAAGCAAGGTATAGCGCCCAGCGATTAATGCAATATCCAAGTCAACTTCTCTCATGATTCGCATTGCCACATCACAAAAATTTAGACCAACGCCAATCGCTTTTATTATTCCTTGCGCTTTTAATTCTGCAAGAACTGGATAGGCATTATTAATTGCTTCTTCAATGTGGTTTTCAGCATCATGCATTAGCGCAATATCAATATGGCCAACACCGAGTCGTTCCAAGCTGTCGTTAAAAGATTTTAAAATTCCATCGCGTGAGTAATCAAAGACTGGTTCGATATGTGGATCAGCCCCAGGAAACCAAGGCATTGAATTTGCCTTTTCAACGCGAGTGAGAATTCTTCCAACTTTTGTTTGCAGAATATAAGGTTCTTTTACAGTTTTTAGAACTCGTCCCAAGCGAGTTTCAGCACTTCCATGTCCATATAGTGGAGCGGTATCAAAATATTTAATGCCCTGTGACAAAGCGGTTTTGATTAGTAGATCGCTATCTTTATCTTGAACGTCAGAGAAAAGCCCAGCTAGTGGGGCGGTGCCAAGACTTAGCCTAGTTAAATCGAGGTCAACGCGCTTCATCTTAATTGTGGACTGATGCCGCGTCATATAAATTATCGTATAGGATTTTTCATACATTCAACAGATGGCAATAGATTAAGGATTCAAATGCCCAAGATCACTGGATTCAAAACGATCGATGTCCGCTTTCCAACATCTCGCGGCCTAGATGGTTCCGATGCAATGAATAAGGAACCAGATTATTCAGCAGCGCTAGTAATCCTAGAAACCGATGATCCAAATCTTGAAGGCCATGGCTTTGTCTTTACCTGTGGTCGCGGAAATGATTTGCAATGCGATGCAATTGCACTACTTGCACCTTACGCAGTAGGTCGCGACCTTGATGATCTTTCAAAGAGCATGGGCGAATTCGCTCGCAGCTTGGTGCGCGACTCACAAATTCGTTGGCTTGGACCTGAGAAGGGCGTAACCCAAATGGCGGCCGGCGCAGTTGTAACTGCAGCTTGGGATTTAGTTACAAAGCATTCCAAGAAGCCACTTTGGAAGTTCCTATCTGATCTTTCACCAGAAGAGATTGTTGAACTTGTTGATTTCCGTTACATCACCGATGCGCTAACCAAAGAAGAAGCGCTAGAAATTTTGAAGAAGGCGCAACCAAACCGCAAAGCAAATGAAGCGAAGTTGCTTGAAGTTGGATTGCCTGCTTACACAACAACTCCTGGGTGGCTTGGTTATTCAGACGAGAAGATGGTTCGTCTGGCAAAGCAAGCAGTTGCCGATGGCTACAAGTTAATCAAGTTGAAGTGCGGCGGCGATTTAGAAGATGACAAGCGTCGTCTTCGTTTAGCTCGCGAAGCAGTTGGACCAGATATCAAGATTTCAATTGATGCCAACCAAGTTTGGGATGTTAACCAAGCAATTGAATGGATCAAGGGAATTGGCGATGTAAATCTTCACTGGGTTGAAGAGCCAACAAACCCTGATGATGTTCTAGGCCACGCGGCAATTGCTAAAGCAATTGCACCAGTAAAGGTTGCTACCGGTGAACACGGTATGAACCGCATTATTTTTAAGCAGATGCTGCAAGCTAAGTCATTCTCATTTATGCAGATCGACGCTACTCGCGTTGCTGGCGTGAATGAAAATATTGCAAACATTTTGATGGCCGCTAAGTTTGGCGTTCCAGTTTGCCCTCACGCCGGTGGCGTCGGACTTTGTGAAATGGTTCAACATCTGGCAATGTTTGATGCGGTAGCTGTTACCGGACATCATCCAGATCGCGTTGTTGAATTCGTAGATCACTTACACGAACACTTCGTTGTTCCAACAGATATTAAAAATGCGCATTACATGCCACCTCTTAAGCCGGGTGCTGGATCTGAGATGTACGCACAAAGCATTGCTGACTTCACCTTCCCAACCGGAAAAGAATGGATCAACGCATGAGCGCAGAATTCCAAGGATTAACTGCAGCAGTAACAGGTGCGGGTTCAGGTATCGGTTTAGCGACTGCAAAGCTTTTGAAAGAACGCGGTGCAACTGTTTACGGTCTTGATCTAAACGAAGGCGCAATGGCGGGTACCGCAACTTGGATTCAATGCGATGTTGGCGATGATGCATCTGTTGCTGCCGCATTTAGCAAGATCCCAACGCTAGACATCATGATTAACAACGCCGCAATTAGCGCGGTTGGCGATGTCACTGCAAATGCCTCCGAAGATTGGCTCAAAGTTCTAAATGTAAATGTCCTTGGAATTGTGCGTACTTCTAAATCTGCAATTCCATTACTTGAAAAATCAAAGCATGCGGCAATAGTTAATACTTGTTCAGTTGCAGC
>DAIOGD010000100.1:0-4351 GCA_036745395.1 Candidatus Nanopelagicaceae bacterium
GCCACCCACGCTATCGACATCCTCGCGCTGAGAATCAGTAAATTCGATCTTAAAAGCTTCGGCAAAATCTTCCACATTTAACCGAGCCGATACGCGGGCTCGGCCATCAGATAACCATTCAACATCTTGGGTCTCATCATCATACTCATCGGCAATTTCACCAACTATCTCTTCCAAAATATCTTCAATTGTAATTAGCCCGGCAGTTCCACCGTATTCATCAACGACGATGGCCATATGGATTTGATCGCGCTGCATCTCTTTCAAAAGTTCCAGTGCTGTTTTGTTTTCCGGAACGAAACTCGCTTTCCGAATATGTTGCTCAACCTTCTCGGTCTGTTCTGATTCATGGCGTTCGTGAACCCGCTTTGCCAAATCTTTTACGTAGGCAATTCCAATAACATTATCTAGATTCTCAGTAATAACCGGGATCCGAGTAAAGCCAGAACGCAGGGCCAACGAAAGTCCTTGTCGCAAAGTCTTATTGCCCTCGATCCAGACCATATCGGTGCGCGGCACCATCAATTCCCGTACCAAGGTATCGCCCAAATCAAAAACGGATTGGATCATCTCTCGTTCTGAATTTTCAACCAATCCTTGTTGGGTCGCGGCATCAACTGCATCACGAAGCTCGGCTTCATTTGCAAATTGATTTCTCACTAACGCAGAAGAGATAGTTCGAACTAAATTACTTAATTTCAAAGGGTGGCCTTCCACTCTGCCAAAGTCTGGTCTTGAAGCGAGAACATTGCCTTCTCTTCTTCTGGTTCGGCATGATCAAAACCAAGTAAATGAAGAACGCCATGAATTGTGAGAAGTGCGATCTCATCTGCCGCAGAATGATTTACCGCTTGCTTTGCGGCAAATTCCGGACATAAAACAATATCGCCGATTATTCCTGGGCCATCGGAGGCCGAAAATGGTTTCAATTCATCCATTGGAAACGAGAGCACATCGGTTGGACCAGGAAGATCCATCCACTGAATATGAAGATCGGTCATCTCATCTTCGTTAACCAAAGTAATACTCAAATCCGAATCAGGATGGATCCCCATCTTCGCTAGTGCAAATTGCGCAGCTGAAACGATTTGATCCTCATCGCATTTAGTCGATGAGTTATTTGCGATTTCTATCCCCATGGGAGTTAGCGATCACCGCTTCCAGAAACACCGGGCCTAATCGCGCGTGGTCCGGAGACCTTGCTCTCTTCAAATTTTCCATAGGCGGTAACGATTTCGCCGACCAAACGATTTCGAACTACATCTTCTGCTAAGAGATTTACAAATGCTATGTCATCCACGCCATCAAGGATTTCGTGAACGATCTTTAATCCTGATTGGGCGCCATGTGGCAGATCGACTTGCGTGGTGTCGCCAGTGATAACCATCTTGGATCCAAAACCTAGGCGAGTTAAGAACATCTTCATCTGTTCGGCTGAAGTATTTTGGGCCTCATCAAGAATGATGAAAGCATCGTTAAGGGTACGACCGCGCATATAAGCAAGCGGGGCAATCTCAATGATTCCCGATGTCATTAGCCGTGGAATCGATTCTTGATCAATCATGTCATGCAGTGCATCAAAGAGTGGACGAAGGTAAGGATCGATCTTCTCTTGAAGGGTCCCGGGCAAGAAGCCAAGTCGCTCCCCTGCTTCAACCGCTGGTCGGGTCAAGATAATTCGGTTTACTTGCTTGGCTTGTAGAGCTTGAATCGCTTTAGCCATGGCCAGATATGTTTTACCAGTACCAGCTGGGCCGATACCAAAGGTAATTGTGTTCTCATCAATCGCCGATACATAGCGCATTTGATTCGCGGTCTTTGGGCGAATTGATTTTCCGCGGTTACTTAAAATATTTAGCGAAAGAACTTCGGCGGGATGATCTGCTGGTTCGTGATTTAACATTGCAATCGCACGCAAAACGACATCATCAGATAGGTGTTGCCCGGCACGAAGTAGAACTAGGAGTTCGCTTATCAGCCCTTCAAAGCGCTTAACTTCCCCACCATCGCCATTTGCAAAAATTTGATTGCCGCGAACGGTGATAAAAATATTTGGAAAGGCTCCTTCTAAAATTCGAAGGTAGGAATCATTTGGCCCGACTAAAGAGACCATCGGAATAGCGACAGGTACGGTGATTAAGGCGGGTTCCATTGGTTTAAATCCTACTCTTTAAGGTTGGCTTAACTACCATCGGCCGATCAAGGCTGAAACGGCAGCAAGACCAGCGCTTGCCGCATGCGCGCTACGAAAGACCGGTTGCCCGAGTTTGGCAATGATTGCTCCCCTATCTTCAAAGGTGGCTAGCTCCTCTTCGGTGATTCCACCCTCTGGCCCAACGATTAAATTGATTGCTTGGAATTTAGATCCGTTAGTCCATTTGGAATTCACAATATCCGAGATCTTCTCCTTGCCGCTTTCATGCAAAACGAGCGTCAGACTATCGGCGGAAAACTCTGGCGAGCTTACTGGCGACCCAATTGCTGGAATTAAATATCTACGAGATTGTTTTGCGGCTGCAAATGCAGTTTGTTCCCACTTTTCCTTTGTGTCACGCTGCGCCTTGGCAATACATCTAGCCGCATTCCATGGGTAAATCTCATCAACGCCAGCTTCGACCATTAATTCGATGGTTTCTTTTTGGCGATCTGATTTTGGAATCGCTTGGAAGACAACCAGTTTTGGCGATTCAACTTCGATCATTCCGCGTTCAAAAGATTGAACTAATAAATCTTTTTTATTTACTTCAACAACTTTGCAATGAGCCCAATTTCCTTTGCCATCCGCGAGCGTTAATTCATCCCCGACATTCGTACGAAGGACCTTGATCGCATGGTTTGCCTCGGTGCCGCCAAGTGAAATCTCATCACTTTTTGGAAGTGGATCTAGAAAGAAAAGGGTGCGCAACTAGCGACCAAACGCATCTCGGACGCGACCAAAGAGCCCGCCTTGATGCGAACCTTCGCGCCTATGAATTAAAACTTGTTCGCCGGTCTCTCCGCGTGATTTAGCCAATGATTTCAGGAGTTCTTCTTGTTCTTTATTTAGCTTGCTAGGCGTTGTGACTTCAACGTGGACAACCAAATCCCCACGGCCATGGCCACGCAATTTTGTCATTCCCAAATCTTTAAGGACCACGGTTTGACCACTTGCAAAGCCAGGTCTGATCGCAACTTCTTGTTCGCCATCGAGGGTCTCAATCTTTACCTTGGTACCGAGAGCGGCTGCGGTCATTGGAATTGCAATTGAAATATGTAGATCGTTTCCATCGCGCACTAAGAAGTCATGCGGCGTTTCAATGATCTCGACATAAAGATCACCAGCTGGGCCACCACCAGGTCCAACTTCACCGGCGCCGCTCATTTGAATTCGGTTACCAGTTTCAACTCCGGCCGGAATCTTGATTGGAATAGTTTTACGTGAACGAACGCGACCATCGCCCGCGCATTCGACGCACGGATCGGTAATAACAGAGCCATAGCCTTGGCAATTGTTACAAGGACGACTAGTCATTACTTGACCAATGATTGATCTCGTAACTTGTTGAACTTCTCCGCGACCTTTACAGATTTCACAGACTTTCGGCTTGCCGCCACCCTGGCTTCCAGAGCCAGTGCACTTTGTACAAACAACAGCGGTTTCAACACTTAACTCACGATCGCAACCAAAACATGCTTCGGCTAAATCTAATTCAACTCGGATAAGTGCATCTTGCCCGGCGCGCATACGAGGCCGCGGTCCACGATTTGATGAGCCACCACCAAAGAAAGCATCCATGATGTCGCCAAAACCAAAATTAGCACCGCCACCAAATTGTGAGAATGGATCGCCACCCAGGTCATAACGTTGACGTTTATCTGGATCACTTAATACTTCGTAAGCAGTTGTAATCTCTTTAAATTTTTCCGCCGCGCTGGGATCTGGATTTATATCAGGGTGATATTCACGGGCAAGTCTTCGATAAACCTTTTTGATGTCATCAAATGAAGCATCACGATCAACGCCAAGGGTTTGATAATGATCAGACATGGGGTGCCTTAGTTTTCGCTTCCGGAATCGATAAATCTTCCGATATATCTCGCAACCGCATTTACCGCTGCCATTGATCCGGCGTAATCCATTCGTGTTGGGCCAAGAATTCCAACTGCGCCATTACCTACAGTTGCAGTGCTGTATCCCATACTTACCAAGCTGGTCTTCTTTAAACCTTTTTCTGGTTGCTCTTCGCCAATTTTCACATTGATTGAATCACCAACGTCGGAAAGCAAGCGAAGCAGAACTACTTGTTCTTCAAGCGCCTCAAGAATCGGATGAAGTTCAGCAGCCGCTTCGTGGCGCGAGCGAGCTAAATTC
>DAIOGD010000101.1:0-4288 GCA_036745395.1 Candidatus Nanopelagicaceae bacterium
GTGATGCTGGTTTTGCCGGAACTGTTATCCATGTTGAAACCTCAGGTAACTCCTACGAAATTGATGCTTGCAGTGGCGGTCTATTAACCGTTAGCGCGGGCGAAGATTGGGACCAGTTCGTTGCCTTCACTATTGAAAAAGGCCTAGCAAATCTCGAATCATTAAGCGGTATTCCAGGAACAGTTGGTGGCGCTCCGATTCAAAATATTGGCGCATACGGTCATGAAGCCGGGGAAGTTATTGCACGAGTTCGTACCTTTGATCGCAAGAACGATGAGATTAAAACCTTCATGGCAAGTGATTGTGAATTTTCCTATCGCAATTCAATCTTTAAAAAGTCTGCCGGCCGCTATGTAATTCTTGATGTCACTTTCCATCTTCGCCGCGGCGAAGAGTCACTCCCAATTCAATATGCGGAATTAGCAAAAGCGCTCGGCGTTGAAGTTGGGGCACGAGTTGAAATAACAAAGGTACGTGAAGCTGTTTTGAAGTTACGAGAATCAAAGGGAATGTTGTTAACAAGTGGCATCAATTCTGCTGGTTCCTTCTTTACCAATCCTTTAATTTCCAAGTCGCTGGCCGATCAACTTCCAGCCGAAGCACCTCGCTGGGAACAAGCAAATGGCTTAATCAAAACTAGCGCTGCTTGGTTGATGGAGAATGCCGGCGTTGCAAAAGGTTACAAATTGGCTGGGGCTCAAATTTCACCAAAGCACGTGCTAGCGCTTTCAAATTCTGGCGATGCAACAGCAGCCGATCTTTTAGCTTTAGCTAAAGAGGCACGCGAAAAAGTTAAGGCAAAGTTTGGAATTACCTTGGAAGCAGAAGTCAAGTTAGTTGGAATTAATCTTTAGCTTCAGAAAGTAAATTCTTTACGCGAGTAATTCCTTCAACAATATCTTCATCACTGGTTGCATAAGAGAAGCGCAAATATCCAGATGGACCAAAGGCTTCACCAGGTACTGCGGCAACTTCTACTTCATCAAGAATTAGCGATGCCAATTCGGCAGAAGTTTGTGGTCGCTTTCCGCGAATCTCTTTACCGAGAACGCCCTTAACCGATGGATAAACGTAGAAAGCACCAGTTGGAGTTGGGCATTGCACGCCAGGAATTTCATTGAGCATCTTAACGATTAACTTACGACGACGATCGAAGGCAACGCCCATTTCATGAACCGCAGAAAGGTCTCCGGTCAAAGCGGCGATTGCAGCTCGTTGTGACACGTTTGAAACATTTGAAGTTAAGTGTGATTGCAGATTGGTTGCGGCCTTAATTACATCCTTAGGTCCGATCATCCAACCTACGCGCCAACCGGTCATTGCATAAGTCTTTGCAACACCATTCAGAATGATGGTTGTATCCGCAAGACCTGGAACCAAGACGGGAAGCGATGGGGCAGTGGCACCGTCATAGCGAAGGTGTTCGTAGATCTCATCGGTGATTACCCAGATGTTGTTCTTAAGCGCCCACTCGCCAATTGCCTTAGCTTGTTCAGGTGTGTAAACCGAACCAGTTGGGTTTGAAGGTGAACAAAATAGAAGTGCCTTTGTCTTTTCAGTGCGAGCTGCTTCAAGTTGTTCAACGGTCACACAATAGTTTTGTGATTCATCGGCAAATACTTCAACAGAAACTCCACCAGCCAATTTGATGCACTCCGGATAAGTAGTCCAATAAGGCGAAGGCAAAATAACTTCATCGCCTGGATCGATGATTGAAGCGAACGATTCATAAACCGCTTGCTTGCCACCATTTGTAACAAGTACTTGATCAGCAGTAATTACATAGTTTGAATCGCGAAGAGTCTTTGCAACGATTGCTTCGCGCAATTCTGGAAGACCTGGTGTTGGTGTGTAACGATGGTTTGCTGGTTTAGCAGCGGCATCTGTTGCAGCTTTAACGATGTAATCAGGTGTTGGGAAATCGGGTTCGCCCGCACCGAAACCAATGACTGGTCTACCTGCTGCTTTTAGGGCCTTTGCCTTGCCATCCACGGCCAAGGTTGCGGACTCCGCGATGGCTGCGATTCGGCGAGAAATTCTTGGTTTTGCGCTCATAGAAGGCGAGTATGCCACCTGAGTTTTACTAACCCACCCCTTCGCGTCTAGACTCCCGAGTCCGGCGCTTGCAAATGGTCATGATGACGCATGTCTTGATGATCCTAGTGACGCCTAAAGGGTAGTAGCTCAATTGGCTAGAGTTCCGGTCTCCAACACCGGCGGTTGGGGGTTCAAGTCCCTCCTGCCCTGCAAAACGTTTTACGCACGACATAAGTGAATATAGGTAAGAAGCACTACTAGAAGAAATTAGAAGAGAGAGGTAATGCAAGTGGTTGATGAAGTACAAGACCATTTAACCGAAGAGAAGCTTGGCTTCTTCGGTCGCATCAACCTTTTCTATCGCCAAGTTGTTGCTGAACTCCGCAAGGTTGTTTGGCCAACTCGTAAGCAACTTACTACTTACACCGCAGTCGTTTTGGTTTTCGTTGGATTTATCATCGCTGTCGTTTCAGCGCTTGATGTAGTTGTAACAAAAGTCGTCTTTTGGGTCTTTGGTTAATCGGGAATAGGAAGGGGAGCAAAAATGTCACTTGATACACCAGATGCATTTGAAGCAGCGCTCGCTGCCACCGCTTCTGCCGATTCAACACCTGCTTCTTCAGATGTAATTGTTGATGAGATTGTCGCCGATCTTGCTGTGGGAACTCCCGAAGCAGTCGCTGCGATTGAAGATGAAGTTGAATTAGAAATTGAAGAAAATGATGAGAACGCAGAATTTCGCCGCGCCCTTCGTAGCGCTCCTGGCGATTGGTATGTAGTTCACTCATATGCGGGATACGAGAAGAAGGTCAAGGGCAACTTGGCTAACCGTATTACTTCGCTAAATATGGAAGATTACATTTTCCAAGTTGAAGTTCCAGAAGAAGAAATCACCGAAGTAAAGAACGGTCAACGCAAGCAAGTTAAGCGCAACGTTTTCCCAGGTTATGTTCTTGTTCGTATGGATCTAACTGATGAGTCATGGTCTTGTGTACGTAACACTCCAGGCGTAACTGGTTTCGTTGGAAATGCACACCACCCAGCGCCACTAACTTTGACCGAAGTCGAAAACATTCTTGCGCCACGTCCAAAGCCAAAGGGCGAGAAGCTTTCAATCAAGATGGTCGATTTCGAGATCAACGAATCTGTCACGGTTATGGACGGACCATTCGCAACCTTGCCAGCAACAATCGCCGAAATCATGCCAGAGCAAGGCAAGCTAAAAGTTTTGGTTTCAATCTTCGGACGCGAAACTCCTGTAGAACTTTCATTCCACCAAGTACAAAAGATTTAAATAAGAGAAAAGAAAAGGAAACACCACCATGGCACCAAAGAAGAAGATCACCGCACTTATTAAGTTGCAGATCCAGGCTGGCGCGGCAACACCTGCACCACCAGTAGGTCCTGCTCTTGGTCAACATGGTGTGAACATCATGGATTTCGTTAAGGCTTACAACGCTGCAACTGAATCACAAAAGGGTCAGATCATTCCGGTAGAAATCACCGTATTTGAAGATCGCTCATTCACATTTATCACCAAGACTCCACCAGCATCACGTCTGATCTTGAAGGCTGCTGGAATCGAAAAGGGTTCACCAGTTCCACACAAGCAAAAGGTGGCAAACATTTCTAAGGCTCAAGTCGAAGAGATCGCAAAGATCAAGATGGCTGACCTAAATGCAAATGACCTAGAAGCTGCATCACTAATCATTGCCGGTACCGCTCGTTCAATGGGTATTACCGTCGGTTAATAAGTAATAAAAAAAGCAATTGTGGGAGGACCGCGCTGGTCCGCTTAACCACAACTCCAACCCTTAAACGGGAAACCGTTTAAGACAAACGAAAGAGAGACGAAATGAAGCGCAGTAAGAAATACACAGAGGCAGCCGCAAAGGTTGACCAAAATATTCTGTACTCACCTGGCCAAGCAGTAAAGCTTGCCAAGGAAACTTCTACAACAAAGTACGACGCAACTGTTGAAGTTGCACTAGTACTTGGCGTTGACCCAAAGAAGGCAGACCAAGCAATTCGCTCGACTGTTAACTTGCCACATGGAACCGGTAAGACTGCCCGCGTTCTTGTCTTCGCAGGTGGCGAGCGCGCTGAGGAAGCTCGCGCAGCTGGTGCTGACATTGTTGGTGCAGATGAACTTATCGATGAAGTTTCAAAGGGTCGTCTTGATTACGACGCAGTTGTTTCAACACCAGAATTAATGGGTAAAGTCGGTCGCCTTGGAAAGGTACTTGGACCT
>DAIOGD010000102.1:0-4236 GCA_036745395.1 Candidatus Nanopelagicaceae bacterium
GTATAAGAACTACTTATAAGGGGAGATATGCGCAAGCCATTGATCGCAGGAAACTGGAAGATGAATCTGAATCATCTAGAGGCGATTGCGGTAACGCAAAAATTGTCTTACTCGCTAGATGACAAGGATTACGATGCGGTTGATGTATTGGTGATCCCACCTTTCACGGATATCCGTTCAGTTCAAACTCTAATTGATGGCGATCGCCTTCGTTTGGTTTATGGCGCACAAGATCTATCTCCTGAAGCAAGTGGTGCTTTTACTGGCGATATTTCTGGTTCAATGTTGAATAAACTTGGCTGCTCTTATGTACTCGTTGGCCACTCAGAGCGACGAGCAATTCACGGCGAAAGCGACGAACTTCTTAATCGAAAGATCAAAGCCGCCTTGGCAAATGATTTGCTTCCTATTCTTTGCATTGGCGAAGAGCTCGAGATCCGCGAATCTGGCACCCAGGTCGAACATGTTTTAACCCAATTACGAAATGCACTCAAGGGATTCCATAAGCCAGATTTGAAGAAGATTGTTTTTGCCTACGAGCCAGTTTGGGCAATAGGTACTGGTAAGACCGCCACACCGGAAGATGCCCAAGAAGTTTGCTCAGCTATTCGTGTTGAGCTGGCGAAGATTGGATCAGATGAGATCGCAGACAACGCAAAGATTCTTTATGGTGGATCTGTTAAGTCTGCAAATATTGTTGAGATCATGAAACAAGGCGATGTGGATGGCGTCTTGGTGGGCGGGGCGAGCCTTGATCCAGAGGAATTTGCCCGGATTGCTAAGTTTCACCGCGTGGCAAACGCCTAGTTTGCTCGGAAATCACTTTCAAAAACGGGTATCCTAGGCACTTACTTATCAGTGGATCGTAAATTGGTTTACTGGCAGAAACTGGAGATATAAGTGGTTTTAGCTCTTTCGATCTTGCTAGTTATCACTAGCGTACTTATGGTTCTTCTTGTTCTTCTTCATAAGGGCAAGGGCAGCGGCCTCTCGGATCTTTTCGGCGGGGGAATATCATCTTCGTACGGTGGAAGCTCGGTCGTTGAACGAAACCTAGATCGCATCACAATCGTTGTTGGTGGTCTCTGGTTCGCTGGAGTTATCGCGCTTTCTCTAGTATTAAAGAAATAGTTTTATAGAAGTAGTTTTATAGAAATAACTTTAAATAGGATTTTCCAGAAGTAACGTGTTAAGAAAATAGGGAGCTAATTATGGGAAGTGCAATTCGCGGAAGTCGTGTTGGCGCCGGCCCAATGGGCGAGGCGGAGCGCGGAGATGCCATTGCTCGCTTTCGAGTTTCTTACTGGTGTGCAAATGGACATGAGACTCGTCCGTCATTCGCACAAGAAGAAGGCGTTCAGATCCCGACCGAATGGGATTGCCCTCGTTGTGGCTATCCAGCTGGATTAAATAAAGATAAGCCACCAATGCCAGTGAAAAATGAACCTTACAAGACTCACTTGGCCTATGTTAAAGAGCGTCGCACTGAAGCAGAATCGAAGAAGATTCTGGAAGATGCATTGGCTCGCTTACGCGGCGAAGATTAAAAACTACGAAATAGATTAAGTAGTTCAGAAATTCCTGCCTTGCGATTCTTGAGGTGAATTCGAAGTAAAGGAAGATCGCGACTAGCTAGAGCCTGACCATCGCCAAGAGCTTGCGCCATCAATAGCTTGTGGAATGAAAAATCCCGACCAGGGATCGCTAAGTCTTGGTGATTCTCACCAGTAATTTGAATGAACGCGCCATTCAATTGGCCGCCTTTATGGAATTGTCCGGTTGAATGTAAGAAACGCGGACCCCAGCCAAAGGTAACGCCACGCTTTGTTTTATCAGCAAGAAGTTCTCGAATCTTAGTTACTTCATCATCGACACCACGAGTGAGATAAGCCATTACTGCGATGTAGGTTGAGTGCGGTTGTAAGAACTTTTCTATAATCTCAAGTGGGTTAGCGCCTTGAAAGTTTGAATAAATTTGCAGATTCTCATTTTCAAATGTTGGCGCACTCAATGGAATGGGGTTCTTGCCCCATAGCTCTAAGAGTCCATTTGTTCGATCCTTTGCCTCGGTGACATTTGGTTGATTAAATGGATCGACCATTAGGGCTCGGCCTACGAGAGCGGTAACTAATTCCCAGAAGATAAAATGTTCGCCTAGTTCACCCTCAACGATTAGATCTGCTGACCCAGGAGCGAAGGAAATTTTCAAAGCGGGGCCAGAAACCTCAGCGCCATCGTTCTCGATGACAATCGGTAATCTGCCTCGTTGGTTTTTGCCGGTTGACTCTGCGATTAATTGTTCAATCCAATCAGAAAGCCCCGGAACCTTTGATGCGGAATCGTTAAATGAAATGTTCTGCTCTGACTGTTCAATTATGAGAGTCGCGACTTGCACCGCAGGTGAGTTTTCTGAATTTAGTGAAGCAAGGAGATCGCTAGCTGATCGCAAGACTGATTCAATGTCGATGCCCATTAACCTTGCAGGAGTTATGCCAAAAGCGCTAAGCGCGCTATAGCGACCACCAACATTTGGATCAGCATTAATTACTCGATATCCGGATTCTCTAGAACTGACATCTAGGGGAGAGCCGGGATCGGTGATAACTACGAGATGATCTTTGGGGGAGAGACCGGATTTTGTGAAAAGTTCCTCGAAGAGTGCTTTTTGAGAAGCAGTTTCTACTGTTGATCCCGATTTAGAGCCAACGATAACTAGCGTCTTTGAAAGATTAGTTGGAATTGCTGCGGCAATTTGATCCGGATCTGTTGAATCAAGGACAGTGAGTTGCTTTGAAAAGGTCTTTGCAAAAACTTCCGGCGCCAAAGAGGAACCACCCATTCCGCAAAGAATCAAATTATTTAAGCCGGATTCATCGGGCCAAGCGGCTAGCGCTTGAAGTTCTGGAAGTAGGGCCTTGGAGGAATTGGGTAAGTCAATCCAATTAAGCCGGGTAGGCGCTTCGGTGCCCTCGCCCCAAAGAGTTGAATCCTTTTGTATTAGCCTTCCCAAAATAGAATTCAAATCCTTAGCAACTTCGGTGTTTGGATCGAATTTTGAAAGTGCTGGACCAGATAACTTAATCATTTTTTCCTTTTTAATATCTTATTAGTTTTGAGACTTTGCGGCTGTTTCAATTGTGATTAGTAGTTGTTTCCAAGCATCTTCAAATTTTTTGACGCCGTCATCTTCAAGATTTTGTGCAATCTCGTTGATATCAATGCCGAGTGCCGATAACTTGGCCATGATGGCATTAGAACTTGCGAAGGCGGGGGTTACTGAATCGCCAGAAACTTTGCCGTGTTCTCTAGTTGCATCAAGAGTTCCTTCAGGCATGGTATTTACGACATGAGCGGTAGCGAGTCCCACGACATAGCGGGTGCTATCAAGTGCCTTGTCCTTAACGCCGGTTGAAGCCCATAGAACGCGTTGATAGTTTGCGCCGTGCTCCTCGAGTTTGCGCCAGCGATCTGAAGCAATCACTTTTGTGAAAGCTTCGTAGGTTTGCACGGCATTAGCTATTGCAACCTGTGACTTAAGTTCAGAACCTTCCGGAAGCTTGGCATCAACGGCAATATCTACTCTGCTTACGAAGAGGGAAGCCACCGAGTGGATCGACTTGATTGATTCGCCACTTCCAACTCGACGTTCTAGTCCACGCATATACGCGTCAGCTACCTCTAGATAGCGTGCGACATTAAATATAAGAGTTACATTGATTGATATTCCGCGAGCTGTTAATTCTTCAATAGCAAGAAGTCCCTCTTTGGTTGCTGGAACCTTAACCATCAAATTCTCGCGGTCTACGATCTTGGCTAGGACTAGGCCACGCGCGACGGTAGCTTCAACGTCATATGCCAGATCTGGATCAACCTCAATTGAGACCCGACCATCAACGCCCTTTGTTCGATCGTAAATGGGACGGAATAAATCAGCAGCGCTTCGAACATCATCGGTAGTTAATTGAGTAACAATTTCGTTTACCGAAGCGCCATGTGCTGACATTTCTTGAATCTGTGGCAAATAAGAATCTGATTTGGCAATTGAAGTAGCGAAGATACTTGGGTTAGTTGTAACCCCAACAACATGGGATTCATCTATCAATTTCTTAAGGGAGCCCGAAGTAAGCCGATCTCGCGAAAGATCGTCTAACCAAATTGAGACTCCAACGTTTGAGAGATCAGAGAGTGATTGGCTCATTTTGTCTTCGCAATCGAACGCTTTGCTGCTGCCGCGAC
>DAIOGD010000103.1:0-4227 GCA_036745395.1 Candidatus Nanopelagicaceae bacterium
CGCTTGCGCTTCTAACAATGTCACCAGTGACCGCAAGGCGATACCTGTTCCGCCAACCGGGGTGTAGCCAAAAGCCTGCCCCTCGTTGTAAGCCGGGCCAGCGATATCAAGGTGCAACCAAGGCGTTTCTGGATTAACAAATTCCTTTAGGAAGAGTCCGGCAACCAACATGCCACCCATTCGGTCGCCGATGTTTGCTAGATCAGCAACAGGTGAGTCGAGAGAAGCGCGCAATTCCTCGGGTAGGGGCATTGGCCAAAATTGTTCCCCAGAAATTCTGGCTGCTTCTAAAAATTCATTACTGAATTCTTCATTATTTCCCATGACGGCCGATGTTCGAGTTCCAAGAGCTACTACTTGTGCGCCAGTTAATGTTGCAACATCGATAATGCCATCAAGGTATCCAGCATCCTTACCGACCTCTTCGGCGCGAACGAGTGCGTCCGCCAGAACTAAGCGACCTTCGGCATCTGGATTTAAAACTTCGACAGTCTTTCCACCATAAATCGTGACAATATCGCTTGGGCGTTGTGCGGTATCGCTAACCATATTTTCAGCCAACGGAGCCCAGGCATCAACAGCGATTGGAAGTTTTAATTCAGCAATTGTTAGTACTGTCGCGATTACAGCGGCTGCGCCACTCATATCGGATTTCATCGCTTCCATGCCGTTAGCAGGTTTTAGCGCAAGACCTCCAGTATCAAAAGTGATTCCCTTTCCAACCAAGGCGTATAACTTCTTCGCCTTTGTTGGTCGGTAACTAACACGTAGCAGTCGTGGGGGATTAACCGATCCTTGCCCTACTCCAGTGATTCCACCATAACCTTTCGCCTTCAAAACCTTTTCATCCAGGATTTCCACTTTTAATTTCAAAGTTGTCGCAAGTTTCTTCATTCGAAGTGAGAATGTGTTCGGGGTTAAGTGGCTTGGCGGGGTATTAATTAAATCTCTTACTAAATAGGTGTTCTTAGCCAGAATTTGGGCACGATTAAGTGCGGCTTTGGCGGCGGCTGAATTTAAATCTTTAGTAAGTATTAGCGCAGATTCAAGCCCAGTCTTATGGTCCGCCTTCGAACTTCCACGGAACTCATGAAATGTGTAGGCACCTAGCGCGGCACCTTCGGCTACAGCGGCAATATCTGAAGTGGAATTTGTTGGGAGCGCGAAGGTTGCACTTTTGATTCCGGTTAGATTTCTAGAAGCAGCACCGGCTGCACGTCGCAAAGTCTCAGCATCAAACTTGGTGGCCGCACCAAGACCAGTAACAACATATGTAGAGCTTTTACTTCCAACGGTATTTGGAACCTTGATAACCTCATCGGCTTTTCCGGTTGCTCCGAGGTTGTTTAGGACCGCGATAAGTTGTCTCTCGTTGATTGCCGTCGCAGAAGATTCAATCTGAAGTTTTCCAGCCTTCTGTGCCAGGCCGATCACTAGGTAATCGCTATTTTGATCCTTCGTTAGCTTTATAGACTTCAAAATTCCCCCAAGGTTGTGAGCATCCAACCCTAACGCGTTTTTACGAAGGTTAAGGATAGGTTTTGCCTATGAAATCACCACTCTATGAATGGCACCAAAGCGCCGGGGCAAAGTTAGCCGACTTTGGTGGCTGGGATATGCCTATTGAATATCCAGCTGGAGTAAATGGTGCAAGTGGCGGAACGCTGGCTGAACATGCCGCGGTTCGTGAAAGAGTTGGAATTTTTGATGTCTCTCACCTTGGAAAGATTTCCGTAAAAGGTCCTGGTGCAAAAGAATTTGTAAATACCATGGTTACCAATGACCTAACAAAAATAGAGAGTGGTAGCGCGCAATACAATCTTTTTTGTAACGAGGCTGGCGGAGTTATTGATGACCTTATTGTTTATCAATTTTCAGACGAAGACCTTTTTCTAATCCCAAATGCCGCAAATTGCGCCGCGGTCTTTGCAGATCTTAAGAAATTTGCGCCATCTGATTTGGAAATAACAAATATCCATCAGGAATATGCCGTTCTAGCTGTTCAAGGTCCGTTGACCTCAAAGGTGATGGAAAACCTTGGATTGAATTTAGATTTGGATTACATGGCCTTTACTAGGCAGACCTTGCCAGCGCATCCAGAATTAGGCGAGGTAATTATCTGTCGCACTGGCTATACCGGCGAATTTGGCTACGAGCTTTTGCCAAGCTGGAAGAACGCGGCATCACTTTGGGAAATTTTGGTTACTGAAATTGCAAAGGTTGATGGTCGGGTATGTGGACTTGGCGCCCGAGATACCTTGCGCACCGAAATGGGATATCCACTTCATGGGCATGAATTATCACTAGATATTTCGCCTATTCAGGCAAGTGCAAATTGGGCGGTTGTTTTGGCTAAGCCTGAATTTCGCGGAAAGCAATCCTTGGTAACAGAGAAAGAAAACGGGCCTAAACGCATTCTTCGTGCCTTGAAAGTTATTGACCGTGGAATTCCACGGGCTGGCATGAAAGTTCTAAATGAAAGCGGCGATGAAATCGGCGAAGTCACAAGTGGCACCTTCTCGCCAACGATCAGAGTCGGAATTGCCCTTGCCCTCATTTCGCCAGAATTTAAGGTTGGTTCAAAGGTTAAGTTGGATGTGCGCGGACGAATCAGCGAAGCCGAAGTTGTCCGACTCCCATTCGTTGAATCGCACGTTAAATAAGCTCATCCTTATTAGGCAAAATTACTTCGCGCCCGGATTCCAAGGTAAAGACATTTATTCGATTCTCGAAGGCATCCTTTAATTCAGGGGAGTGAACGACACTCTTTGCGGCACCCGAAAGCAAGACTCCACCTGACTTCATAACCACCAAGTGGTCGGCATACATTGCCGCCAAAGTTATGTCGTGCATCGTTGAAATTATTGTTACTCCGCTACTTTTGAGTGATTCGATGCTATTTAGTATTGCAATTTGATGGTGCAGATCCAGCGCGCTGGTTGGTTCATCTAGCAAAATCATTTCTGGTTCTTGAACGAGTGCACGAGCGATCAACGCCCGTTGCATTTCGCCACCAGATAATTGCGAGACCAATTGATTTTGGGCGCCAAATAACCCAGTTGCTTTAAGAGTCCTGGCAACCAATGACTTTGAGGACTTTGATTCCGTTCCCCAACCATCTCGCTTTGCCCGTCCGAGCATTACATACTCAGCAACACTCATGCCGGCCGGAATATTTGGATGTTGTGGAACGAAGGCAACATTTCGGGAGTGGTTATTAAATACTTCGGCGCCGTTGTCGGTTACTGATCCCGAATATTCAGCAGCGCCAAGGATTACGCGCAGGAGAGTAGTTTTTCCGGCGCCATTTGGACCAACCAAGCAGGTCCACTTTCCATGTGAAAGTTCTAGGTTAATTTCTCTTAGGATCTCTTTAGATCCAATTCGAACATTTAAGGAATCGATTTTTATCATTGATTAACCAATCGCTTGCGACGTAGAACTATTAGAAAGAAAGGTGCGCCAACAAAAGCGGTAATAACGCCGATTGGAAGTTCCGCTGGAGAGAGAAGCGTACGGGCGCCTAAGTCAGCAAGGACCAGGAAGCTCGCACCGACGAGTGCAATGGTAGGAAGGGCGCGGTTTGTGACTCGATGGGTTGCGCCACGAACTAAATGGGGAACCACGATTCCAACAAAGCCGATTAAACCACTTGCGGCAACCGCAGTTGCTGTTGCAAGTGTTGCAGCGATCACCGCGATGATGCGAAGTCGATTTGGATTTACGCCGAGGGAGTAGGCCTCTTCATCGGTAAGCATTAAGCCGTCTAATTGTTTAGCGATTGCGAAGAGTATGAAGAGCGCGATTGAAATATAAATCGCAGACCAAGAAACGACGCTCCAACTAGCAGCGGTAAGTTCACCAAGAATCCAAGAATAAACTGGGCGAAGCGAAGCGCTGTGGCGTTGTTGCAAATACGTTTGAATAGCCGTGGCAAAGGAACCGACTGCAATCCCGGAGAGCAATAAAGTGTTTGGCTCGGCAAAGAATTTTCCTGAGATAAAGAATGAAACCAAAACGGCAAGGATTGCACCTAAGAAAGAGAAGATCGGCAAAAGTCCATATACGTTTTGATGGGAATTAGTAATCGCAATCGTTGCGCCCAGACCAGCGCCAGCCGCGGCACCTAGTAGGTATGGATCTGCGAGCGGGTTTCGAAAAACCGTTTGATAGACCGCGCCACTTGTAGCCAAAGCGCTTCCAACTAGTGCGGCCAAAATTACTCGC
>DAIOGD010000104.1:0-4222 GCA_036745395.1 Candidatus Nanopelagicaceae bacterium
CTACTTAGCTGGTCGTGGAATTAAAGACACTAGCCAACAACGTGTTTGGGCATTCCTCGGCGATGGCGAAACTGACGAACCAGAAACACTTGGTGCGCTCTCACTAGCCGCTCGCGAGGGGCTAGATAACTTAACTTTCGTAATCAATTGCAACCTACAACGCCTTGATGGACCAGTTCGCGGAAATGGAAAGATCATTCAAGAACTTGAATCAATCTTCCGTGGCGCGGGTTGGAATGTAATTAAGGTTATTTGGGGTCGCGAGTGGGATGAACTTCTTGCAAAGGACACCGAAGGTGCCCTTGTTGAACTCATGACCAAGACCACCGACGGCGATTACCAAACATTTAAGGCCGAGTCAGGCGCTTATATTCGGGAACACTTCTTTGGTCGCGATCCTCGCACCGCAGCAATGGTTGCGGATTGGTCTGATGAAAAGATTTGGGCGCTAAAGCGCGGTGGTCACGATTACCGAAAACTATTCGCCGCATACAAAGAAGCAACTGAACACAAGGGTCGCCCAACTGTTATCTTGGCAAAGACCATTAAGGGTTGGACGCTTGGTTCGCACTTCGAAGCGCGCAATGCAACTCACCAAATGAAGAAGATGACCCTAGAAGATTTAAAGGCTTTTAGAGACACACTTCAACTTCCAATTTCCGATGAACAGATCGATCCATATCTACCTCCTTATTACCATCCAGGTGTTGATTCACCTGAATACAAGTATTTGATGGATCGCCGTAACGCTCTTGGTGGCTCAATCCCAACTCGTCGCAAAGAATCAACTCCGCTGCCACAACCAGATAAGTCTGTTTATGACTCGGTAGCACGCGGCTCTGGCCAACAAGAAGTTGCAACAACAATGGCCTTTGTTCGTTTGTTAAAGGATCTTCTGAAGGATGAAGGAATTGGCAAACACTTTGTTCCAATCATTCCGGATGAGGCTCGTACCTTTGGAATGGATTCACTATTCCCAACCCTGAAGATTTACTCACCTCATGGCCAGACCTATACCTCGGTTGACCATAATTTGATGCTTTCATACAAGGAATCAACTTCGGGTGTAATTCTTCACGAAGGTATTAATGAGGCTGGTTCAACTGCTTCATTTACCGCAGTTGGAACTTCATATTCAACACACGATGTCCCAATGATTCCGATCTACATCTTCTACTCGATGTTTGGTTTCCAACGTACCGGCGATGCTTTCTGGGCTGCTTCAGACCAAATGGCTCGTGGTTTCGTTCTTGGCGCCACCGCTGGACGAACCACACTTAACGGTGAAGGACTTCAACACGAAGATGGTCACTCACAACTATTAGCTTCAACCAACCCAGCGGTCGTTGCTTACGACCCAGCATTTGGTTACGAACTCGGACATATTGTGCGCGATGGTCTGCGTCGTATGTACGGTGAAGATAGTGAAAACATTTACTACTACTTAACCGTTTATAACGAGCCATACGTTCAACCAGCAGAGCCAGAGAAGCTAGATGTTGATGGCCTGCTTCGCGGTATTTATCTCTACTCCCCTGCTGATTCAAGCAAGAAGAAGGTTCAACTTCTCGCTTCAGGCGTTGCAATGAACTGGGCGCTAAAGGCACAGAAACTTCTTAAGGAAGACTGGGGCGTTAATGCCGATGTTTGGTCGGTAACTTCTTGGAATGAATTGCGTCGCGATGGCCTTGCGGTCGATCGCCACAATCTTTTGAATCCAGATGATAAGCAAGTTGCCTATGTCGAAAAGAAATTGGCTGGAACTTCTGGTCCAGTTATCGCAGTTAGCGATTTCATGCGTGCGGTTCAAGAACAAATTGCTCCTTGGGTGCCAAATAAGTTCTACGCGCTAGGTACCGATGGCTTTGGTCTTTCCGATACCCGCGGTGCGCTTCGTCGCCACTTCAAGGTTGATGCCGAGTCAATTACTGTCGCGGCCCTCGCTCAATTAGCAGAAGCGGGCGAAGTGAAAGCGAAAGTTGTTCGTGAAGCGATCGAGAAGTATCAGATCCACGATGTAACTGCCGCCGAAGCTGGCAACACCGAAGGTTCTGGCTGATCTAACAAGTTCTACTGAGCTTTTTTAATTAGTTTCGAATCATTTCCTAAATAGGCAAAGAGTGAAGCGCAGATCAGCATTACTCCTGGAAGCATTAGGGCAACAGTCACGCTTGTTGCCTGTGCGATCCAAGAAATAATAACCTTGATAAAGAATGTGACAACGACATTCACCAAACCAATTTGAGCTACAACTAAACTGCTTGGCAAATTACTCTTTCGAAAAGCGATTCCAAAGAATGTTGGTGCAAGAAAAGAGGAACCAAAGCCGGCGAAGGCAAAGGCCAGAAGCGAAATTAAGAAGCCAACTAACTTATGCGTCCGAGCCAATTGCGATCCAAGCAAGAGAAATACGATGAATCCGACGCCGCCGATGCGAGGGACGACTTTCATTAAGAATTGTTCACTAAATTTTTCTAGTAGGTATTGAACTCGAAAACGGAGCAAGATCATCGCCGAGATAAAAGCGGCATAACTCATCACCGAAAGCCCCGCACTCATTTTGACGGTATCGCGTGTGTAAATAGTGGACCAGTCGTTAATTGAAAATTCGATCTGCAAGGCCATTATCTGACCAACAGAAATTACCCAAAGAAGTTTTAAGTTAGTTAAAAGTGAGGAGAAGGAAAATTGGGGTGCTTCGCTCTGCTCTTCTTTTGATATGAAATTCGATCCGGTGATTTTTATTCCATACAAGGTTGCAAGCCACATAGAGATCGCGATCAAATCCACGTGCCAGGCGAGAGTCAGAAATGGGGTTATACCAATCGCTGCAAGAGAAGTAATCAAAGCTCCAAGGCTCCACATCCCATGAAGCCTTGGAAGAATAACTTGACCAATCTGTTCTTGACGATGAATGGCTTGCGCATTATCTGAAATATGAAAGGTCGTTAATCCAAAACCCAATCCGATGGTAACAATTAAGAATTCCCAACCCTGGTGCAGATGCGGGACGAGGGCCGTTAATCCGTAACAGGTCGTTGCACCAATCAGGATCATTCGCTTAACGCCATACTTATGAGATGCGTGGCCAACAATCAAAAAGGCAATTAACGAGCCGATTGAACCAAGGCTGAGAATCGTGCCGAAAGTTCCATTTGTTAAATGCAAATTGTCGCGAATTTCGGGATACCGAGTTGAGGTAGCCATAGCAACTACTCCGAAGGGCAAGAACAGGAGGTTTAATCCTCTTCGCTCAGTCTTGGAGTAATTTGCTTTCAAAAGAGTGCGCTAGCTAATTGTTGACGAGCCTTAAGTAAATCTGGATCTTGCGGATCAACCAGAAGAAAGAGGGTTACCAAATGTTCCTGGGCGCGCTTTCTATCATCGCCGCTACTAATCTTGACCATCTTTATCATTCGATCAAAGGCTGCTTTATTTTGTCCATTAGCGATCTCGAGATCTGCCGCGCTTAGTGCTAAATCCATGTCATTTGGATTAGCCGTCGCCTTGGCCATGATGTCTTGCGGGTTTAGTCCTTCGATCCTTATTAACAATTCGGTTTGTGCCAAACCAAGTTTTGCCATCGCTTCACCGGGTTTGCGTGCCAATAACTTTTCATAAGCGCTCTTCGCTTTGCGAAAATCCCCCGCCTCCATCGCGGTCATCGCTTCGACTTCTTCTGGTTCCATTGGAACTTCCGGAGCTTGAGAAGGGTCTGGGGCGCTTCCTACGCCGCGTTCTGCCGCCAAAGTTAAGACCTTATTCAGCACCAAACGAATTTGATCGGCTGGTGGAACTGCCTCAAAAAGTGGAACTAATTGTTCTTGAATAATTGCAATGGCAAGTGGAACAGATTGAACTTGTAAAGCCTGCGCAACAGCTGGTTGTTCATCTACATTTACTCGGCCAAGAATCCAGGAAGGCTCACCACTTTCTGAAGTATCGGCTTGGTTGTACTTGCCCATAACCTCTAGCAGCGAAATAGATTGTTCACTTCTAGGCGACCAGCAGATAACAATTACAACTTTCTTTGCCGAAATCGGCAGAACTTGGTTCACTAAATTCTCTTGGGAAATTTCTAAACCGGCAATATTTGAGGTATCAACCGGTGGCTTTCCTAGTTGTGACAAATCAACTGCACTGGCAAAGTTTTTAGGTAATTGCGGCATACTCATTTTTGAACGACCGGCTCGTGAATTCCTGGCGTACTGGAACCTGCAAG
>DAIOGD010000105.1:0-4201 GCA_036745395.1 Candidatus Nanopelagicaceae bacterium
GGGAAAGTTAGATGCCGCAAAAATTCCAACAACACCAAGTGGTTGATTGGCTTTACGGATATCAGGTCTCGCTGCTGGAACCCAGTTTGCATCCGGAAGATCAATAATTGCTTGGAAATGTTTTCCGGTCTCAACCATCTTGGCGAATTGCTCAAGTTGAAAAACAGTACGTGAGAGTTCTCCGGTTAAACGACCATTAGGAAGTGCGGTCTCTTTCATCGTTACTTCAATCAACTTTTCTCGGCGTGCTTCAACGGCCACACCAATTGCTCGAAGGATTGCCGCACGCTTTGCTGGTGTCGCCTTAGCTAGCTCGACCTTTGTCTTTGCTGCTTTCGCAATCGCATCAACTACATCTTGGGCTGAACTCTCATTAAATGTGGCGCCGAACTTTTCACCAGTAGTTGGGTCAACGGCTTGAAAGGTTGTGGTCATGAGTTAAGCCTACCGCCTTGCTTGGACCCGAAAAGGGTCGAAATTTTCTGATCTTTATTCGATGGCAGAGGCAAATTGGCTGGCGTAAAGGTTGTAGTAGAAACCTTTCTTTGCCATCAAGTCAGTGTGGTTTCCCTGTTCGATCAATGAGCCCTTATCCATAACCAAAATGATGTCTGCATCACGAATAGTTGAAAGGCGGTGGGCAATAACAAATGAGGTTCGACCAATGCGCAACTTTGCCATTGCTTGTTGCACCAACACTTCGGTGCGGGTGTCGACAGAACTTGTGGCTTCGTCAAGAATGAGGATCGCTGGATCTGCCATAAAGGCCCGAGCAATTGTAAGTAATTGACGCTGTCCATTTGAAATGGTTGCGTTGTCATCAGTCAATAAAGAATCATAACCATTTGGCAGCGCACGCAAGAAGTGATCAATATTTGCCGCCTTTGCAGCTTCCAGAACTTTCTCGTGTGATGGATCTAAACTTCCAAACTCAATATTTTCGCGCATGCTTCCCGTGAAGAGCCAGGTTTCTTGCAGCACCATACCGAATTGACGACGGAGATTATCGCGCGTCAACTCTCTAGTATCGATGCCATCTAAAGTAATGCGACCGCCATTTAACTCATAGAAACGCATGATCAAATTAACCAAGGTGGTTTTGCCGGCACCAGTTGGACCAACGATTGCAACAGTTTCACCAGGCTTAACGACTAAGTTGAAATTTTCGATGAGCGGCTGATCTGAAACATATCGAAATGAAACATTTTCAAAGGTAATTGCACCAGTTGATCGATCAATTGTTTTGCAATCCTGTCGATCTGGAAGTTCTTCGGGGGCATCCAAAAGTTCAAAGAGACGTTCTGCGGAAGCGACACCCGATTGAATTGTGTTCATCAGTCCGGCTATTTGTGCCAGCGGCATACCAAATTGGCGTGAATATTGAATAAAGGCTTGAACATCGCCAAGCGACATAGTTCCGGTAGCTACTCGGTAACCACCAAGAACCGAGATTCCGACGTAAATCAAATTCGAAATCAATTGCGTTGAAGGCTGGATGATGCCCGACATGAATTGAGCGTTGAAGCTCGATTCGTAAAGATTTTGATTTAATTGATCAAAATCCGCAACCGCCTGTTTACGTCGGCCAAAGACCTTCACAAGTGAGTGACCGGTATGCATCTCTTCGACATGGCCATTCAACTTTCCGGTCCAATCCCATTGGGCGATGAATTGTTTCTGTGATGCCTTAGCAATTCGAATCGAAGCAAACATAGAAAGCGGTATTGCAATCAATGAAATAAGCGCCAACTCTGGGCTTATCCAAACCATCATTATTAATACAGAGATAACCGTAAGGAAGGAGTTCAGAATTTGAGAAAGGCCTTGCTGCATGGAGTTGGAAATATTGTCTACGTCATTGGTCACTCGGCTAAGTAAGTCACCGCGAGATTGGGTGTCAAAATAGCTAAGTGGGAGACGACCAATCTTCTCTTCAGCCAAGCGACGCAATCGGTACACCGTCTTTTGAGTAACTCCCGCCATCAAATATGCCTGGGCCCACATAAAGAGCGCTGAAACCACATAAAGTACAAGGGCAAGCAAAAGTATTTTGCTAATTGCGCTGAAATTTATTCCTTGACCCGGAACTACCGAACTCTTATTTAGCATGTCGGCCAGGCGTCCTTCACCGCGTGCGCGAAGTCCTGCAATAGCTTGGGCCTTAGTTACATTTGCCGGAATGTGGCGACCGAGGAATCCATAAAAAATATAATTTGTCGCACGACCTAAAATCTTCGGACCGAAAGCACCGATAGTCACACTCGAAGTAATCAAAATAAAAACAAGTACTAATGATTTACGTTCTTCACCAACTTCACGAAGTAATCGCTTAAAAGAACCTCGGAAATCTTTAGATTTTGCGGGTGGTGCGCCAAACATCCCGCGCATTGGTCCACCGCCAGGACCCATTCCCCCGGGGCGACCTCCTACTGGTCTTGCTCCACTTGGTCTTGAACTTCCGGACATGCTCATGCGGCTTCCTCCGGACTTAACTGGGAAAGCACAATTTCCTTATAGGTTTCGCAACTCTCCATCAATTGATGGTGCTTTCCGATGCCAGCAATCTTTCCCGCATCTAAAACAATAATTTGATCGGCTTCCAAGATCGTGCTGACACGTTGAGCCACAACTATGAGCGTTGAATTATCCGATGCCGCCCGAAGACTTGCCCGCAATTTTGAATCGGTGCTGTAATCAAGGGCTGAAAAGCTATCGTCCAATAAGTAGATCTGTGGATTTTTAACTATTGCTCGTGCAATTGAAAGTCTCTGACGTTGTCCACCAGAAAAATTGGTACCGCCTTGCGCTACTTGCGCCAAGAGACCATCTGAACTCTCCCGTACAAAATCATCTGATTGAGCGATTGTTAAAGCACGATACATCTCATCATCGGTCGCATCTGGCTTTCCATAACGTAGATTGTCGGCGATCGTTCCACCAAAAAGGAAGGCCCGCTGTGGAACAAGCCCAATCTCGGACCAAATATTTTCAAGTGATTGATCTCTGACATCAACGCCATCCATCAAGACTTGACCACTTGTCGCATCGATAAAGCGTGGAATTAAATTTAATAAAGTGGTCTTTCCGCTGCCAGTACTCCCGATAATTGCTGTGAATTGACCAGGTTTGGCTGTGAATGAAACACCCGAAAGGATTGGATGCTCTGCTCCCGGGTATCTAAATTCAACATCCCTGAATTCAATTACTCCGTTTCGCACTTTTGGCGAAATCGGTGTCGTTGTATCAACAACCGAAGATTTTGTGACCAGAACTTCTTGGATACGATCTGCACTTGCCTGAGCTCGAGGGATCATCAATGACATCATGACTGCCATCATCACGCTTCCCAGAATCTGCATAATGTAGGAAAGAAATGCCGTTAGATTTCCGATCGGCATCGAGCCACTGTCAATCAGCTTTCCACCAAACCAAAGCACTGCAACGCTAGTCAAATTCAGAATCATCATTAAAAGCGGGAACATGATTGCAAAGGTTCGAGTTACTGACAGACTCGTTTTCATCAACTCGGTTGAGGCATCCGCAAATCGTTCTTCCTCAAACTTTGTTTTAACAAATGCTCGTACGACTCGGACACCTGCAATTTGCTCGCGGAGAACCAGGTTAATTCGATCGATCTTGACTTGCATAACCTTAAAAAGAGGAACCACTCTGCGCAGAAGTAGATAGATAATTCCGCTCATCAGAGGAACGACAACGATTAGCAATTCCGAAAGTTTTACATCGGTTCTAAGGGCCATAATTACGGCGCCAATTGCTGTAATCGGCGCCGAGACCATCATGGTCAATCCCATAAAAAGAACCATTTGGACTTGCTGCACATCATTTGTATTTCGCGTAATTAATGAGGGTGCACCAAATTGATTAAGTTCTCGAGCTGAAAATTCCTCAACTGTTGAAAATACTTTGCTGCGAAGATCGCGGCCAAAGGCCATAGAAACCTTAGCTGCGAAATATGCAATTAGGACCGAAGCTCCCATAACCAGCAAGGAAGAGGCCAACATAATTTGACCGATATGCCAAATGTAAGAAACGTTTCCTTTTGCTACGCCATTGTTTATAAGGTCAGCATTCAAATTTGGCAAATAGAGATTAAATATGGCTTGAAGCAAAAGCAAGATCATCACAAACGCCACTTGTAGGCGGTAAGGCTTTAGAAACTTACGCAAAATAAGAGTTAGCA
>DAIOGD010000106.1:0-4106 GCA_036745395.1 Candidatus Nanopelagicaceae bacterium
CACACTTCCGCGAGAGCGTCAGCTCCGCCGTCGGTGGTCTTCCGTACCTTCAGGGTCGTGACTAACTAACTCGAAAGAGGGATAGAAGGTAAGAAAATGGCCAAAGAAGCGCCAGATAAGCAAACCGAGAAAGCAAACTCGGATCGTACAAAAGCACTTGATAGTGCACTAGCCCAAATCGAGCGTCAGTTCGGCAAGGGATCAGTAATGAAGATGGGCGATCGTGGACCACAGGTTATGGAAGTTATTCCAACCGGTTCGGTTGCACTTGATATCGCACTTGGAATTGGCGGACTGCCTCGCGGCCGTATCGTTGAAATTTATGGACCTGAATCTTCAGGTAAGACAACTGTTGCGCTACATGCAATTGCAAATGCTCAACGCAATGGTGGCATCGCAGCATTTATCGATGCTGAGCACGCACTCGATCCAGAGTATGCCCGCAAACTTGGTGTAGATATTGATGCACTTCTTGTCTCACAACCAGATACTGGTGAACAAGCTCTAGAAATTATGGATATGTTGGTTCGCTCTGGCGCACTTGACATCATCGTTGTTGACTCGGTTGCAGCGCTAACACCACGCGCTGAAATTGAAGGCGAGATGGGCGACTCACATATGGGTCTCCAAGCTCGTTTGATGTCACAAGCGCTTCGTAAAATCACAGGTGCTTTGCATCAATCAAATACCACGGCAATCTTTATCAACCAGCTTCGCGACAAGATCGGTGTCTTCTTTGGAACCCCAGAGACAACTACCGGTGGTAAGGCACTTAAGTTCTACGCCTCAATTCGTCTAGATGTTCGTCGAATTGAAACCCTTAAGGATGGCCAAGATGCCGTTGGTAACCGCACCCGCGTCAAAGTTGTTAAGAACAAGATGGCCCCACCATTCAAGCAAGCAGAGTTCGACATCATTTACGGAAGTGGAATTTCACGCGAGGGATCGCTCATCGATCTCGGTGTTGAAATTGGTATCGTAAATAAGTCTGGTGCTTGGTACACCTACAACGGTGACCAACTCGGTCAAGGAAAAGAAAATTCACGTAACTTCCTGATCGATAACCCAGATCTTGCCAACGATATCGAAACCAAGATCCGCGAACATTATGTTCCGGTTGTTGTCGATGCTGAATTAGTTGCTGCGATTGATGAAGTTGCCGCAGAGGTTGAGTTTTAATAACTCAATTAACAAATTAGCAAAGAACAAGAAGTAATAGCTGATCCCTACTCTTTCGCTCAGACAGCTGCCTTATACGCGCTAGCTCCTCGGGCAAAGAGTAGGGCTGAGCTTCATGCCCACCTCAAGAAGCGTGGGGTAGAGGATGAGATCGCCTCTTCGGTTTTAGATGATCTCGAACTCCAGGGCTTGCTTAACGATTTGGAATTTGCCCAAATATGGAGTGAATCGCGCCAGCGACAGAAGAAACTCTCAAAGCGGGTTATTGCCCAAGAGCTCCGAGTTAAGGGAGTTTCGCAAGATATCATCGATGAAACCATTGAAAAGATTGATGATGAGGATGAATACAAGATTGCCTTTGAACTAGCTTCTAGAAAATATCGCTCTTGTTCTCACCTAGACCAAGAAGTTATCTATCGTCGAATCTCTGGCCTCTTATCCCGTAAGGGCTACAACCATTCAATAACTGGTCGAATTATGCGGGAGTTGCTCGCTTCTTAAGCCTTACTTACTTCCGACTACGATTAGCCCATGATTCAAGGAGAGCGCACATTTGTAGTCGAAACATACGGCTGCCAAATGAATGCCCATGACACCGAAAGAATCTCTGGCCTTCTCTTGGATGCGGGATATGTTCAAGCGCTAGAAGGTAGCGACCCAGATCTGGTTGTTTTCAATACATGTGCAGTGCGCGAAAATGCAGATAACAAGTTGTATGGCAACCTTTCATTCTTAGCCCCGCGAAAGAAGAGCGATCCCAATTTTCAGATCGCTGTTGGCGGTTGTATGGCCCAGAAAGATCAAGATTCAATCATCAAGCGAGCTCCCTATGTTGATGTGGTCTTTGGAACACACAACATCGGATCATTGCCGGCGCTTTTAGAACGTGCGCGAATTGAAGAAGAATCACAAGTAGAGATCAAAGAGTCACTCGAACATTTTCCATCGACGCTTCCAGCACGTCGTCATTCGGCATTTAGTGCCTGGGTTTCAGTTTCCGTCGGATGCAATAACACCTGCACCTTCTGCATTGTTCCGTCACTCCGTGGTGTCGAGAAAGACCGTCCGGCCGATGACATTTTGAAGGAAGTTCGGGCTTTGGTGGATCAAGGAGTAATTGAAATTACCTTGCTTGGCCAAAATGTAAATGCCTACGGCGTTGAATTTGGCGATCGTGGCGCCTTTGCGAAGTTACTTCGAGAATGCGGCAAGGTCGATGGTTTAGAGCGAGTGCGATTCATGTCGCCGCACCCACGAGATTTCACCGACGATGTAATTGAGGCAATGGCGCAAACTTCAAATGTAATGCCGCACCTGCACATGCCTTTGCAGTCTGGTTCAGATCGGATTCTGGCTTCAATGCGACGTTCCTATCGCACGGAAAAGTACCTAGGAATTATTGAAAGAGTTCGTAAAGCAATTCCGAATTCGACGATAACAACCGACATTATTGTCGGATTCCCAGGCGAGAGCGATGAAGATTTCCAAGCCACCATGGATATTGCCAAGGAAGTTAAGTTTCTAGCGGCATATACCTTTCAATATTCAAAGCGTCCAGGCACTCCAGCAGCCACCATGCCGGATCAAATTTCGGATTCGGTTATGAAGGAACGGTATGACGCGCTTCATAAATTGCAACAAGATTTATCCCACCAAGTAAATGAAGAAGTAGTTGGTCAAGTTCAAGAAGTTTTAGTTGCTGATTACGAAGGCCGAAATGATCAAGATCAATCACGAATGACTGGCCGGACCAAAGATTTTCGATTAACCCACTTCGCGGTTGATCCAAAGAATTCGCCACGTCCGGGAGATGCTGTTGAAGTTAAAATCTCAAAAGCGGCACCGAATTTTATTCTTGCTGAAGATTTGCCAATTTCGATACGTAAAACCCGAGGCGGGAATGCAACTGCAGCGCGAGCGGCACAGATGGGGCCACAACCAATAATGGTTGGGATGCCTACCCTTTCACAGTTAAAGGCCCGCGCTTAGTGGTTGCAAAGCTTGTTGTAATTTGTGGTGCAACTGCGACTGGCAAAAGTGATTTAGCAATTGAAATTGCCAAAGAGATTGGCGGTGAAATCGTTAATGCCGATTCCATGCAGGTTTACAAGGGAATGGATATCGGAACCGCGAAGGTGCCGGTCTCACAGCGTGAAGGAATAGAACACCATTTACTGGATTTAGTAGATGTAAAAACCGATGTCACAGTCTCTTGGTACCAAGAAATCGCACGAGCAAAGATCGATGAAATTAACGCTCGGGCAAAGAGCGCAGTAGTGGTTGGTGGAACCGGCCTTTACATCAAGGCCATCCTTGATGATTTGAATTTCCCGGATACCGATCCCGAGGTTCGTGAGCGAATTACTAAAGAGGGCGAGGCCCTTGGTAATGATGGTTTGCATGAAAAGCTTGCCAAGCTTGATCCCGCTGCAGCCTTAGCCATTCCGAAAGAGAATGTAAGGAGAGTTATTCGCGCCCTAGAGGTTATCGAGATAACCGGTAAACCTTTCACTGCAAATTTACCGCGCGAAAATTCGGCCAAATACCCAAAAGCAATTCAATTTGGTTTGGTGATGGATCGCGAGAGCCTAAATGAAAGAATCGATTTGCGAGTTGAAAAGATGTGGTCACAGGGCTTCGTATCTGAAGTTGAGGAATTGATTAATGCTGGAATGCTCGAAGGGCGGACTGCGCAAGCAGCGATCGGCTATGCCCAAATCATTCGATTTAAACATGGAATTTTTTCCGAGGCCGAAGCGAAAGAAGATACGGCTAGAGCTACCCGCCAATATGCCCGGCGTCAGGAAACGTGGTTTAGCAAGGATGCCCGCATTAAATGGATTAAGCCTGGTTCAGTGGCCGAACGCCTAAATACGATACTTCCCGATATTCTGCGCGTGGAGGATAAATGATCGGTACCTATGGGC
>DAIOGD010000107.1:0-4090 GCA_036745395.1 Candidatus Nanopelagicaceae bacterium
CCGTCGTGCCTGGGTTCGCCAAATTGTTGTCGCCTCGGTTGCCTGTGCGGTCGCTTGGCAAATCGGAGATGTCGTAATCAAGAATGGCGGCGTTGTTGCCGCAATTGTTTGCGGACTTAGCATCCGAGTTTCACTATATAAATCAGTCCGCGAAGGCTTTGGTCAAATAGTCGGAACTGCAATCGGTGCGGGAGTAGCTCTGCTCTCTGTTTGGGCTTTTCATTTCGGATTGATCTCGATCGCCGTAACAGTTCTGCTTTGTTCTGTTGTTGCACGAGGAATGCATTTAGGTGAAGTTGCATCGGTAAATGTTCCAGTTACCGCCCTGATCGTTATTGGTCCAGGATTAAGCGAGAGCACCGCTGCAACAAGATTCTCATCAACCGTTATCGGTGCCTGCGTTGCAATTGTTTTCTCATTCTTCTCGCATGCGAAAACCCCGGCGGAAAGAATGAACGACAAGATTGTTGCCCTATCAACGAAGGCTGCAGATTTATTGGCGCTTATGTCAGAAGGTGTTGCTGGGGGATATAACCAGAAGCAAGCTGGGGATTGGTTAGCGAAAGCAAGACTTTTGGTTGAAGAGATTCCAGCGGTTCGTGCTCAAGCACTTGAAGCAAAAGCTCATGCCAAGTGGTTTCCAACTGCGGAAAAAGATGAAGCCGAAGAGCTTTATACAAAAGGTGTTGGTCTTGAACATACAATCGTTCAAGTTAGAACAATTGCTCGAACACTCTTTGATTCTGCTGTTGAAGGTGGAATTCCGGAAAGCGTGAAGCGTCGTATTGCGCATGCACTTTCAACTGCAAGCTATGCCATTTCAAATAAAGCAGAAGAGATTTCTGATGGCGAAGATGTCTTCATCGACGAAACCGCAACAGCAGATATTCGAAGTGCGGGCGCCGCGTTAGCCGAACAATTAATTCAAGGCTCTTACGATGTCGACCAAGATCAATTAATTCGAGGAATTTCCTTGGTTTCTAATATCGAAAGAATTGCGGATTCATTGGATGAATCTTCACCCGCGTTAGATGTAATGACGCCAGATGAACCGGCTTCAAATAAGATTATTAAAGTTTCACCGATTGAACAGACCACCAAGTGGACCAATCGCTTGACTAAGCCGATTAAGAAGCTATTTCGAAAGTACTTCTAACTACTTCAAAATATTTACTGCTCGGGCAATTACGAGACCAACTGTGATCAATGATGTAGCCGACTGAACCATCATCAGGATCTTCGCCCATCTGGTTAGTGGCATGACATCGGTCGGACTGAAAGCACTTGCATTTGTAAATGAAGTGAATAAGTAATCAAAAAAGGTCGGCGCCCAATCGTGCGGTGCATATTCTGGATCGGACATCTGCGGAAAAAGAAAATCAGGATAAGGATCCAATGCTTCGGCTCTAGCACCTGGACCACCGCGATCAAATTCCCAGTACCAGAGTGCAAACACCACAATGTTTGTTAACCAAATTGAGCCACCGAACCAAAGCAATTTCGTCGCGTCATTTACCGAACCATCAATAAGTGATTGCACTAGACGGACCGCAGAGGCAATATTTGAAATTGTCATCACACCGGTTAACAAAATCCCGAGTGACCAACGGCCAGTTGTATGTGCTTTGATGCGACCTGGATTTACAGCGAATAATGCAATTGCTAAAAGAGCTTCAACAGCGCAGATGTAAGGTTGCGATTTAAGTGAAAGCGATTTTGGAAGTAAGAATTGCAATGTAATAACAATGACTACAACAAATGAAACTGGCCAACGTGGTTCACCTTTATGAACCTTGTGCCAATGAGGGAGATTGGGTAGGTGGTAATCGCGTGCTCTCATTTTGCAGACTTTAATCGAAAATCTAAGCGCAATTTCACCCCTAGAGGGAGAGGTTGTATTCTTTCCACTTCCTAGTCCGCCCCCCTAGCTCAGTCGGTAGAGCGTTTCCATGGTAAGGAAAAGGTCAACGGTTCGATTCCGTTGGGGGGCTCGATAAGCACAATCCTTGGCGGGGTAGCTCAGCTTGGTAGAGCAAACGGCTCATAATCGTTGTGTCGCCGGTTCAAATCCGGCCTCCGCTACCAAATTTGTTATTTCCTGAACGGGAATTTTCAGATGTACTGGTATTCAAGTAACCTACGGGTCTTAGATAAGAAGGAGCACCACAATGGCAAGCAAGAGCGCGGATGTACGCCCAAAGATCACTATGGCCTGCGTAGAGTGCAAGGAACGTAATTACATTACAAAGAAGAACCGTCGTAACGATCCAGATCGTATGGAACTAAAGAAGTTCTGTCCTCGTTGCAAGTCTTCAACCCTTCACCGCGAGACTCGCTAACTAATGCTTGATCCCGATCTAATCGGGCGCACCTTTAATGGCGCGAATGCAACAACTGTTACGCAAGAGAGCATAAATAATTTTGCCGCTGTTGTTGGCGAATCAAATTTAACTGTTGCACCTCCAACTTTTTCAATTTCAATTACTTTAGAACAATCACAAAAACTTCTTCAGGACTCTGGACTTGATTGGACTCGCGTAGTTCATGGCGAGCAGAAGTTTGAAATCAAGCGCCCAATTGTTGCGGGCGATGAATTAACTTGTTCTTCAACGATCGAGAGCTACCGAGTGGCCGCTGGAAATGAGATTGTTTCAGTTCGATCCGATCTGCATTCCAAGGATGAGCTAGTCGTATCAACTTGGTCGACTCTGGTGGTGCGAGCATGAGCTTTGTAACCGGCCAAGAACTTGCGCCTAAAACTTACAAAATTAATCGAGCCTTGTTAAAGCAATATGCCGATGCCAGCGGGGATCAAAACCCGATTCACCAAGATGAAGCCTTTGCGAAATCTGTTGGACTACCTGATGTTATTGCTCATGGAATGTTAACGATGGCGCTCGCAGGTAAGTATCTATCTGATTTAAATGGCAGCCAATCGGTTTTGGAATTCTCAGCCAAATTCATAAAGCCAGTCGTAGTTCCCGCAAATAAAGATGTCGAATTAATCATCTCGGCCAAAGTCGGCGAAATTGCGGATGGAATTGCCAAGATTGAGATCACAGCTGTCTGCGAAGATGTAAAGGTATTAGGTGTGGCTAAAGGAGCCATTCGAATCTAAATGGCTTATCCACTAAAGATTTATAAGCGGATTGGCGACTTACGAAAGATTAGCGATAAAGATTTCCGCGCAACTATCGTCATCTATGTAGATAACTTTGTCGCTGACGCCATTACCTGCATCAATGCCATCAAGGCCAACACCGCTGAGGATGTTGCTATTTACGTGATTATTACCGGAACCCCAGAATTAGAGGCGGTCGCCGAATTAATCGATACTCGCACTTTCATCACGCAAATAACCGAGGGCGTTGGTTATGGCGATGCGATAAATGCAATGATCAAATTTGCGAATTCGAAGTTTGTTGCCGTGATGGACCCTTCTTCAATCTTTGAAGGCGATGTAATGGGACCGGCCTTAGTGGAATTAGATAAAGAAGAATATTGCGCAGTTGGTTGGCGTGGTGGGCTCATGAATACCGAAGATGGTTGGCGAAGCGTGGACGATAAAGGCGCTGGGGAAGTGGATGTCCTCTTTAGTTATTTCCTTGTGGTTAATCGCCAAGATGCGATTGCTTGTGGCGGCTTTAATGCCCGAGCTATTTATTATCGAAACGCTGACATTGAATTTTCCTTACGCCTTCGTCATGCTCAAGGTCGATTACTTCAGATGGATCTGCCACTTAGACAGGATCGCCATCACGGTTACTACGACACCGATGAAGCATTTCGCGATGAACAATCACGCAAGACTTACGATCGAATCCTGGATCGCTTCCGCGGTAAGGATGAGATCCTGGCACCACGCAGGTAGCCTTTACTCATGAGCACCGAACTATCTTCGCTAACCACCTTAAAAGTTGGTGGCCCAGCAAAGAATTTAGTTCGCGTATCCAACGAAAAAGAATTAATTGAAGCGGTCCGCGGAGCCGATAAAGCTGGAACCGAAGTTCTAATTCTCGGTGGCGGTTCAAATGTTTTGGTTAGTGACGCTGGTTTTGCTGGAACAGTTATCCATGTTGAGACGTCAGGT
>DAIOGD010000108.1:0-3996 GCA_036745395.1 Candidatus Nanopelagicaceae bacterium
TTCGTTTACTTGGTTCGGTTGGCGAACCAATTAATCCAGAAGCATGGATGTGGTATCGCGAAGTTATTGGCGGCAACCGTTGTCCGATCGTTGATACTTGGTGGCAGACCGAGACCGGTGCAATTTTGATTTCGCCGCTACCTGGAATCACAAGTACCAAACCTGGTTCTGCGATGGCGGCGCTTCCTGGCATTGTTGCAAAGGTTGTCGATGATGAAGAACGCGAAGTGGGAAATGGTGGCGCCGGATATTTAGTTTTAACCGAACCATGGCCATCAATGTTGCGTGGTGTTTGGGGCGAACCAGAACGTTATGCCGAAACATATTGGTCGCGCTTTGAAGGAAAATATTTTGCCGGTGACGGTGCCAAGTTAGATGACGATGGCGCAATTTGGTTGTTGGGTCGGGTAGATGATGTGATGAATGTTTCGGGTCACCGAATCTCCACAACCGAAGTTGAATCGGCGCTGGTATCGCATCCAAAGATTGCCGAAGCTGCGGTTGTAGGCGCTAAAGATGAAATGACCGGGCAAGGAATTGTTGCCTTTGTTATTTTGCGCGGCGGCGTTGAAGAAGGAGATAGCGAAACTTTAATTAAGGCGCTTCGCGATCACGTGGCGAAAGAAATTGGCCCAATCGCAAAGCCGCGCCAAATAATGGTTGTGAAAGAACTTCCAAAGACTCGAAGCGGAAAGATTATGCGCCGCTTACTTCGCGATGTCGCGGAAAATCGCGCCGTTGGTGATTCAACTACATTGGCCGATCCAAATGTTATGAAGTTAATTCAAGAAGGTTTGGCTTCCGGCAAGAGCGAAGATTAATTAATTGATTTAATCTCTTTGGTTACATCTTTGATTATCGAAGGCGTAACTTTGGTGATTCGCCTATAAATTTCACTTTGCGGAATCACTTTATGCGCCCAGCCCCAGGGTGTCGCCAAGCAAAGGGCGGCAACCATGTATGAAATCAAAGCCATTCGCAATAGCGAGAGCGCTGCGCCAAGAATGGAATCAAGCCATTTGAAGGGCCCAAAGAGAATCTGGTTATGAAAGAACTTGGCGAATTTTCCAGTTAGCCACTCGCCGATACTTGATCCGGCTGAGATGGCAAGAAGTAAAAGGCCAAATTTTGCGATCACATTACTTAGGTTATTTAGATAGTGCAGGCCGACGATCAAGCCGATTAATCCGCCGCCAACAAAGCCAAAGATCGCGAAGATTGATTTTAGAAATCCTGCGCGGTAGCCCCGAATAATTGCGACGAGTGCACCGAGGGCAAGAACGAAATCTAGCCAGTTAAATTTCATAGCTTGATCTTTAAATATTTCTTTACTTCATCAAAGAGCATTTGATCGGAATTAATAATTCCAATTTGGCGATATACCACCACGGATTTTTCATTTAGAAACCAAGTAACCGGTACGCCCATACCAAAGGCGCTCTTGGTTCGACCATCGGCATCATAAAGAATTGGCCAACTCATGCCGTGGGCTAGAACAAATTTCTTTCCGGCTGCCATGCTCGATTCTTCAACATCGATTCCGATAATTGGAACTTTATTTAGCTTTGCGAATGCAACAAAGTGCGGCATCTCTTCGCGGCACGGAATACACCAAGATCCCCAGACATTAATTATTGCTGGGCCTTTAATGCTTTCAAGAAGTACTGATTTTCCGCCAGCTAAACAGGGCAAAGTGGTTCCAGACTTCTTTAAATTGGTTTTACTCACATCAATTGAAATAGTTGAACAACTCGCAATAGTTGCGGCACTGGATGGATTCACTAAATTTGTCGAAAATAAAGTTAAGGCGATTGCGAAGATCGAGATGCGCTTCATAGAAAATCCTCATCGCTCTTTACTAGGGCCAAGGCTTTTACTTTATCGCTTTCACCAACACCAAAAGAGGGACACAACTTCGCTAAGGGGCAAGCTCCGCAGGCTGGCCTTCGCGAATGACAGATTCGCCGGCCATGCCAGATCATCCGTTGTGAAAGGTCGGTCCAATCTTTCTCTGGGATTAATTCACCAACTTCGTGTTCGACCTTTACTGGGTCAAGTGATTTACTCCAATTAAATCTGCGACTTAAACGACCAAAGTGGGTATCAACTGTGATCCCTGGAATTCCAAAAGCGTGACCCAGAACAACATTGGCGGTCTTGCGACCAACGCCCGGTAACTTCACTAATTCACTTTGAATTGGCGGAACTTCACCATCGAAATTTGCCATTAATTTTTGCGATAAACCAACTAAGTGGCGGGCTTTCGCGCGAAAAAATCCGGTGGTGTAGATCAAATCTTCAATTTTCTTTAGATCAGCGCCAGCCATCTTTTTTGGCGTTCCATATTTCTTAAAGAGCTTTGGCGTTACTTGATTTACCCGCTTGTCGGTGCATTGCGCCGATAACACCGTTGCAACCAATAATTGAAATGGCGTTTCAAAATCTAATTCACAGCGAACATTCGGATAGGTCTTTGTCAGGACTTTATAAATTGCTTTCGCATTAGATTTAGCGATTTTCCCTGACATATAGCGCAGATTATCCCGATTAGAGATCGCCTGCCATTGGGGGTATCTTTAACCCGTGGCCAGCCCCAAAGAATTAAATGACGAGGCAGTTGTTCGCACCGCCCCGCTCTTTAGCGCACTTGATGATGAATCTGCCGCATCACTTCGCAGCTCAATGACACCAGTAAAAGTTTCTAAGGGAAATACACTTTTCAAAGAGGGCGATGCTGGCGATCGACTTTATGTTGTTGTCGAAGGAAAATTAAAGCTCGGTACATCTTCGGTTGATGGCCGCGAAAATCTTTTATCAATTCTCGGACCGGGCGAAATGTTCGGTGAACTTTCACTCTTTGATCCAGGCCCTCGTACTGCAACTGCAACCGCCGTAACAGACTCGCGTTTACTAGCACTTGCAAATGATCAAGTAATTGGTTGGGTTACCCAACATCCACAAGTTTCGCTTCAACTTCTTGGTCGCTTGGCACAACGCCTTCGCCGCACAAATGAAGTTCTTGCCGATTTAGTTTTCTCAGATGTGCCAGGTCGCGTTGCGAAGGCAATCATGGATCTTGGAACTCGTTTCGGAGTTCAAAAAGATGATGGCCTGCACGTTAATCACGATCTAACTCAAGAAGAGCTAGCGCAATTGGTTGGCGCATCTCGCGAAACAGTAAACAAGGCGTTAGCCGATTTCGCCGGACGCGGTTGGGTTCGCTTAGAACCTCGCGCAGTAGTAGTAATTGATGTCGAGCGCCTTTCCAAGCGCGGCAAATAATTACTTCTTAAGTTCTACAACAACCTCTACTTCAACTGGTGCATCCAGTGGAAGTTCGGCGACGCCAATTGCGGTGCGAGCGTGCTTTCCATTTACATCGCCCCAGATCTTGATGAAGAGTTCTGATGCGCCGTTAATTACACCTGGGTGACCGATAAATCCAGGTGCGCCATTTACAAAGCCGCGTACTTGTACGACGCGTTCGATCTCATCGACTTCGGCGACTAGTTGAATTGCAGCAAGTGCGTTTAGTGCACAAACTTGGGCAAGCTCTTTCGCTTGTTCTGGCGTAACGCCACCATCAACTTTTCCAGTAAATGGAATCTTTCCATCAACCATTGGAAGTTGCCCGGCGGTGAAAACTAAATTTCCGGTGCGAACTGCTGGCACATATGCAGCTAATGGAATTGAAGCAACTGGAAGTTCAAGTCCGAGTTCTTTTAGCTTGCCGCGAACATCTGCCATTTATTGTGCCTCTCGCTTCATGTATGCAACGAGTTGTTCGCCGCTTCCTGGTGCTGGAATTACTTGTACGAGTTCCCAACCTTCAGAACCCCAAGTATCTAAAATTTGCTTTGTTGCATGGGAAAGCAATGGAACTGTTACATATTCATATTTAGTCATTAGTTAAGTGCTGCTTTCACTAGTCCGGATACAAAACCACCATCTGCTTTTCCAGCGGTCTTTGGTTGAACGATCTTCATAACCTTGCCC
>DAIOGD010000109.1:0-3854 GCA_036745395.1 Candidatus Nanopelagicaceae bacterium
AACAAACTTGTTATAAATCCCGGAAGATTGGCTGAAATACGCTCAGCCCCGCCTATTTTTGTAGCAATCTGATCGGCCAGGTCAGGGATGGCCACAATGATCAAGGCACCAACTACGGCACCCGGCAATCTAGCGATTCCAGCTAGAACCGCACCCGTAACAATTGCGAATGAAAGCGACAACGGGAACTCACTTGGTGTTACAAGGTTCAAAGTCATAACAAGTAGCGCGCCTGCTAAACCGGCAACCCCTGAACTAATGATGAATGCAAGAACTTTGCTTCGTGCAATATTAATTCCAGCAAGCGCAGCCGAAACTGGCGCCGATCTCATCGCCTTCCACTGACGACCGTATCTACTGTGCAATAAATTTTGAACAAGCCAAAAAATTATTAGTGCCGCAATAGAGCAGATCCAGAAATACCATTTGGTCGTTGAGAAATTCGAACCAAGAAACTTTGGTGGCGCACCGATATCAAAATTTAATCCTTGTTCGCCGCCCAAGAAATGAAATTGATTTGCTAGCGACGGTAAACCTACCGCAAGCGCCAGCGTTGTTCCGGCTAAGTATGGCCCCCGGAGTCTTGCCGCGGCATAACCCAAAATCACACCAAAGAGCGCGGCTGCTAGAACGGCAATAATTAACGAAATAACTCCTGAGGTATGCCAATACTTTCTAGAAAGTACTGCGGCATAACCGCCAATCGCCATCAGCGCACCATGTCCAAGTGAAATCTGACCAGAATATCCAGTTAATAAAATAATTGAAGCAATTGCTATTACATAGATTGAAGCGGTAGCACCTTCATAAACTCGATAATCTGGAAGTACATTTCCAAGTAAAAATAGAACTCCAGCAACCAAAATTAAAAGAAGGAATCTAATCGGCTTTGACTTAAGCATCGCGTCCCGCCTTTGAACCTAGAATTCCAGATGGCTTGATAATCAAAACCAACATTAAAACAATAAAAGCTGCCGGGAAGGCAAGTGAAGTACTGACATATTCCAGAATTAATGCAAGACCGATTCCAAGAATTGCTCCACCAATTGCCGCGCCGATCAAACTTTCTAGACCCCCGATTACTGCACTAACAAATCCAAGAACTAAAAGTAGATCCAATGAGTTTGGCGAGAGCGACGTAGATGGCGTTATGAGCACTCCTGCGATTGCCCCAGTTGCACCTGCAATTGCCCAACCAACAGTGCGGACCAGATCAACACGAACTCCAGCCAACCTGGCAATTTCAGGTTGAAATGCCGATGCGCGAAGTGCCAAACCGAGCCCGGTTCGTTGAAATACAAAGGCGAAAATTGCCATTACTGCAACAGCTGTAAAAACAATCAATAAATTAAAGCGCGAAAACGGGATCGTCGTGTGACCAAAGGTAAAGCCATTAATTGAAACTGGTGCTTTGTATTGCTTTAGATCGCCACCCCAAATTACTCCGACGAGTGAGCGAATCAAACCTAGTAAGCCAAGCGTAGCTATAACTGGCGCGATCTCTTTGACTGGTCCACTTGTGATCCGCTTGTTCAGAGGTCTAATCAAAAGAATATCGGAGAGCGCGCCAATTAGTGCACCAGCCATAATCGCAACTGGAAGTGCCAACCAATAGTTATTTGTATGAGTTATAACTACATAACCGATATAAGTTGATGCGATTGCTTGTCCAGCTTGTGCAAAATTGACAACTCGCGTCGATCGCCAAACGAGTACAAGTGCCAGAGCCATTAATGCATAAATTGATCCAGAACTTATTCCGATTAATAGTGTGCTTAAAAGTCGCATAACTAGAATCCCAAATATGCGGCGCTAAGGCCAGGGTCGTTTATCAAATCTTTAGCTTTAGCTTCTGCTACTAACTTCCCTAAATTGATAATAATTCCGCGATCTGCAATCCCAAGCGCGCCCATGGCATTTTGTTCAACAAGTAGAACTGTTAAGCCCAAGCGATTTCGAAGTGCTTTAATCGCAGAAAATATTTGATCGATTATTAAAGGTGCCAGTCCAAGGGAAGGTTCATCTAACAACAGTAATTTTGGTCTGGCGATTAGAGCTCGTCCAATAGCTAACATTTGGCGCTCTCCCCCGGATAAGGTGTCAGCGCGTTGTGAAGCACGTTCGCTTAAAATTGGAAATAGATCTAATACTTCATTTGTAGCAAGAGCAACATCCTGTTTATCTTTTCGCCACAATCCCCCGAGCGACAAATTTTCTTTAACAGTTAATTCTGGGATTACGGTCTTTCCATCGGACACATGCAAAATCCCTTGTCGTACTAAATCTTCTGGTTTTTTATTCAATATATCTGAATCATCCCAAGTAGCACTGCCACTTGCTGGGTTCTTTAAACTTGAAAGAGTGCGAAGCAAGGTCGTCTTTCCAGCGCCATTTGCGCCAATAATCGCAACCAATTCACCTGGTTCAACCTTAAAAGAGAGATCATGAATCGCTTCAATCGAACCATGATTAACGCAGAGATTCTTAACGATCAGAGACATTATTTGACCGCCGAACTTCCAAGATATGCCGCAATTACTGCTGGATCCTTCTTAACCATCTCTGGCTTACCTTCGGCAATTACTTGGCCAAAATCTAAAACATAAACCCGATCACAGACGGACATGATTACATCCATATGGTGTTCGACGATTAAAACCGAGCACTGTTTTGAAATCGCCTTAATGAATTCATTTAACCAAGCGATATCTTCAGCACCTAGGCCACCGGCTGGTTCATCTAGCAAAAGAATTTTTGGATCACTAACTAGCGCCCGAGCAATGGCTACTCGCTTGGTTATTGGATAAGGAAGTTCACTAACTTTCTGTTTTGCAATTGAAGTGCAGGATACTTTTGCCAACGCAGCCAGGGCCAGATCTTTTAACTTCGCCTCGAAGCGACGATCAAGGCCAAGGGCTGAGCGGATCAAGCCAGCCTTTGCATATTTGGTAGCGCCAACCATGACATTTTCTAAAACTGTCATCTCAGGGAATAGCCCAACTCCTTGAAGAGTTCGTGCGATTCCGAGTTCCGCTAGTTCGTGGGGTTTTGGCCACGCGCAGGGAGAACCATTTAACGCAATACTTCCCACGCCCGAAACTAATCCAGAAATGGAATTAAATAGCGTCGTCTTGCCGGCACCATTAGGACCAATTAGCCCAACAATTTCATTTGCATCTAGATCTAGATTTACCTCATTTAACGCAACTAGCCCGCCAAATTTAATACTGAGGTTTCTAATTGATAGCAGCGGTGCTTTCACGAATAGATTCTAGGCACACGTGAGGCAATTCGGGTGACAATTTCGTAATTAATTGTTCCCGCCGCACTTGCCCATTCGTCAATCGAATAACCCTTACCACCGATAACGGTTGCAATATCGCCGGCTTTGACTCGAGAATTCTTTCCGAGATCAACCACAAATTGGTCCATAGATACTCGACCAATAATTGGGGCGCGCTTGCCACCAACAAATACTCCCGCTGCATTGCTAGTTGGACGAGGGATTCCATCGGAATAACCCATGCTTATGATTGCAAGTTTGGTGTCGCTCTTAGTCTTTTCCGTAGCGCCATATCCGACAGGTGATCCCTTTGGGACATCCTTAACTAAATGAACTACCGCCTTAACAGTCATCGCTGGAGTTAATCCCAAATCTTTCGAACTTCCCATATGTACAACATCTGGACTTAACCCATACATAGCAATTCCAACTCGAACAATTTGATTATGAACTGCCGGAATGGTTAACGTGGCAGCCGAATTTGCAAAGTGAATGTATTGAGGAATAACTCCAACGTTCATAAACTCTAAAAGGCGCTTATTAAATAGCTTCTCTTGGGCCGAGTTTGAAC
>DAIOGD010000110.1:0-3843 GCA_036745395.1 Candidatus Nanopelagicaceae bacterium
GCCGTTAATGCGTGAAAGAGTTCGTGGAAGCCAAACCACTTAATGGAAAGTTTTGGTTTCTTAGTTGCGTAAACAATTCCGCCTGCGGTGTAGAAAAGTCCGCCAGCCAAAATTAGTGCGAAGACTGCAATGCCACCCTTTTGCCAAAAAGCCGGGAGATAAATAAGCGCAGCCCAACCGAGGGCGGTATAAAGAGGTACATAAACCCAACGCGGGGCGCCGAGCCAAGAGATTCGAAGGATTGCGGTCAAAAGCGCTCCGGCCCAGACCAGCGAGAGCAGGATTTCGGCTTGATTCTTATTTAATAGGAATACCGCAAATGGTGTGTAGGTCCCAGCGATCAAAATTGGGATATTGGCATGGTCGATCCGGCGCCAAAGGGCCTTGTATTTGGCTTTCCAGTTGACCCGGTGGTAAATAGCGCTGCAGGAGAAGAGAGTCACGGCGGTTAGCGTGAAAATGCCCAAAGTTATGCGCCCGCGGAGCTTATCGGCCGCAGTAATCAGGACCAATCCAGCTACCAAGGAGACCGGGCTCATGATCAAGTGGATCAGACCTCGGGCTCTGGGCTTAGTTGGGGCTTGCATTTCGGCCAATTTCATCTATCAACCATAGGGCCATAGCCCAAAAAAGGCTTCGGCGTGTCGTAAATAGAGTTTGACCGGGGAGGAGTAAGGGACCCGTTTTGACCTTTCTGCCCGCGCTCGGTTACCCTTCGCGTCTGCTCTTTTTTATGGAGTGCTATTTCCATGTGCGATTTCTTCGCACAAGAAATGCGTAGTTGGGTCAACACACCCGACCGCGTGGGTCGAGGATTAAGCGCAAAATATTTTAGATCAACACTAGTTAAACGAAACGCAAGAACTAAAACAGGGAGACGAAGTGCCAACAATTCAGCAGCTGGTCCGAAAGGGTCGCGCAGAAAAGATAGACAAGACAACCACGCCTGCACTTAAAGGTAGTCCGCAACGTCGTGGTGTTTGTACTCGTGTTTACACAACAACTCCGAAGAAGCCTAACTCTGCGCTTCGCAAAGTTGCACGTGTACGTCTAACAAGTGGCATGGAAGTTACTGCATACATTCCAGGTGAAGGTCACAACTTGCAAGAGCACTCAATCGTTCTTGTTCGTGGTGGTCGTGTTAAAGATCTTCCAGGTGTTCGTTACAAAATTATTCGCGGTTCACTAGATACCCAAGGCGTTAAGGATCGTAAGCAATCACGTTCTCGCTACGGTGCAAAACGAGAGAAGAAGGGCTAATTTAAATGCCACGTAAAGGTCCCGTTACCAAGTCTCCAGTAGTTGCTGATCCTGTATACAACTCTCCAGTTGTTACCGCACTTATTAATAAGCTTTTGCTTGATGGCAAGCGTTCTACTGCAGAACGTATTGTTTACAGCGCACTAGAAGGCGTTCGCGAAAAGTCTGGTGGAGTAGATCCAGTAATCACTTTGAAGCGCGCACTAGATAACGTAAAGCCAACTCTTGAAGTTAAGTCACGTCGTGTTGGTGGCGCTACTTACCAAGTTCCAATGGAAGTTAAGGCTGGCCGTGCAACAACCCTTGCACTTCGCTGGATGGTTGATTACTCACGTCAACGTCGCGAAAAGTCAATGGCAGAACGCCTACAAAACGAATTACTAGATGCATCAAATGGTTTGGGCGCAGCAGTTAAGAAGCGCGAAGACACTCACAAGATGGCTGAAGCGAATAAGGCATTCGCTCACTATCGCTGGTAATCGTTAGATAAATAAGAAGAATTAATTAGGAAATAGGAGACTCATAAGTGGCCGTAGAGACAGCAATCGACCTAGCCAAGGTGCGCAATATTGGCATCATGGCGCACATCGACGCCGGTAAGACAACCACAACTGAGCGCATCCTTTTCTACACCGGTATCAACTACAAGATCGGTGAAGTTCACGATGGCGGCGCCACCATGGACTGGATGGAACAAGAGCAAGAGCGCGGAATCACTATTACTTCTGCTGCAACAACTTGCGAATGGAAAGGCCATCTAATCAACATCATTGATACACCTGGCCACGTTGACTTCACAGTTGAAGTAGAGCGCTCACTTCGTGTTCTTGACGGTGCGGTTTGCGTATTTGACGGTGTAGCCGGCGTAGAGCCACAATCAGAAACAGTTTGGCGTCAAGCAGATCGCTATAACGTTCCTCGTATTTGTTTCGTAAACAAGCTAGACCGTACCGGTGCTTCATTCCAACGTTGTGTGGACATGATTGGTTCTCGTCTAAATGCAATCGCACTTGTTCTACAACTTCCTATTGGTTCTGAAGGTGACTTCAGCGGTGTTATCGATCTAATCGCGATGAAGGCGCTTGTATGGCCTGGCGAAACTAAAAAGGGCGAAGATTATTTAATTGAAGAAATCCCAGCAAACATGGTTGAGGAAGCCAAGGCTGCTCGCCATGCCATGGTTGAAACTCTTGCTGATGCTGATGATGCGATTATGGAAAAGTACCTAGAAGGTGTTGAGCTTTCGGAAGAAGAGATCATCGCTGGTATCCGTCGTGCAACTCTTGCTGACAAGTTGACTCCAGTTCTAACTGGTTCTGCTTTCAAGAACAAGGGTGTTCAACCAATGCTTGATGCGGTTAACCGTTACCTACCAAGCCCACTAGATATTCGTGCAATTGTCGGACACAAGATGGGTGATGTTGAAGTTGAAGTAGAACGCCAACCTTCAGATGCTGAACCATTCTCTGCTCTTGCATTCAAGATCATGTCAGATCCACACCTTGGGAAGCTGACCTTCGTTCGTATTTACTCTGGTCGTCTAGATACCGGTTCTTCAATCCTTAACTCAACAAAGGATAAGAAAGAGCGAATCGGAAAGATTTACCAGATGCACGCGAATAAGCGTGAAGAAAAAGAATCAGCTGGCGCAGGAATGATCATTGCGGTTATGGGTCTTAAGGACACAACAACCGGTGACACCCTTTGCGATCCAGCAAAGCCAGTAATTCTTGAATCAATGGACTTCCCAGATCCAGTTATCTCGGTTGCGATTGAACCAAAGACAAAGGCTGACCAAGAAAAACTTGGCGTTGCAATTCAACGTCTTGCTGAAGAAGATCCAACTTTCCACGTTAAGTCTGATGAAGAGACCGGCCAAACCATCATCTCAGGTATGGGCGAACTTCACCTTGAAATTCTAGTTGACCGTATGCGTCGCGAATTCAAAGTTGAAGCAAACGTTGGTAAGCCACAAGTTGCTTATCGCGAATCTCTTAAGAAGGCCGTTGACCGCTACGACTACACCCACAAGAAGCAATCAGGTGGTTCTGGTCAATTCGCGAAGGTACAAATTGCAATTGAACCGCTTCCAACAGGAACTGAAGGCGGATACGAATTCGTAAACAAGATCACGGGTGGTCGTATTCCAAAGGAATACATCCCATCAGTAGATGTTGGCTGTAAGGAAGGAATGCAGAACGGTCCACTAGCTGGCTATCCACTAGTAGATGTTCGCGTAACACTTCTTGATGGCGCGTACCACGATGTTGACTCATCTGAACTTGCATTCAAAATTGCAGGTCTTCAAGCATTCCGCGAAGCGGCAAAGCTTGCTGGTCCAGTAATTCTTGAACCAGTTATGTCAGTTGAAGTTATTACTCCAGAAGATTTCATGGGTGATGTAATCGGCGATCTGAATTCACGTCGCGGACAAATTCAATCCATGGATGAGCGTTCAGGCGCTCGTATTGTCAAAGCAGTTGTTCCGCTATCAGAGATGTTCGGCTACGTCGGAGATCTACGAAGCAGAACACAAGGTCGCGCAAGCTACAGCATGCAATTTGATTCGTATGCCGAAGTACC
>DAIOGD010000111.1:0-3833 GCA_036745395.1 Candidatus Nanopelagicaceae bacterium
CCAACTTCACTTCCAAGTCGATCGCGAAGCCAACCAGCGTTATCACCAGAAGGAACAAAACAAATGTCATGACTATCTGGCTTATTTGCCACATAAAGCCCACGCTTTTTTGCTTCGATTCGCACATCTTCTTTATGGGTATCGCCAAGTGGGAAATGTGCGCCAGCTAATTGTTCGGAATTTAATACCGCAAGAACATAGGACTGGTCTTTGCCGGGATCTTCGGCGCGGTACATCAAGCGACCTTCAGCGCTTTCGCGCATTTGTGCATAATGCCCGGTAATCACGCCATCAAAGCCCAGGCCCTTTGCACGGTCTAATACCGCAGCAAATTTAATCTTCTCATTGCACCGTAAACATGGATTCGGGGTTCTTCCCGATGCATATTCCGATAAGAAATTTTCCACAACGCCATCGTGAAACTCTTCGGCCATATCCCAGATATAAAAAGGTATTCCGATTACATCAGCCGCGCGGCGGGCATCATGCGAATCCTCAATTGTGCAACAGCCTCGTGCACCAGAACGATATTTTTGCGGGTTACTTGAAAGCGCCAAGTGAACGCCGACAACTTCATGACCTGCATCCACTGCGCGGGCCGCGGCTACCGCCGAATCAACGCCGCCACTCATTGCTGCAATTAGCTTCATTTATGCCAACTTACTTACGGCAAAGGCTGCGCGGGCTCGTTCAACCACACTTGGGAAGACCGCAATAACTTGATCGATCTCTTCTTTAGTATTTGTTGTTCCTATTGAAATTCGAAGTGAGGCATCGGCATCGCTCTCGCTTATTCCAAGTGCCAGCAAAACGTGGCTTGGCCTTGGTACCCCAGCACTACATGCTGAACCTGCTGATGCGCTAATTCCTTCTGAATCCAAAAGCAGCAATAGCGCATCGCTTTCGGTTCCAGGGAAAGTTGCATTCACAATTCCCGGAAGCGCTGGATCAGAAACTGAATTAATAACAACATCTGGAACTGCGGTTTGGAGTTTAGAAATAAAGTAATCGCGAAGTTCGCGCACCTTTTTGAAATTTGATTCTCGATTTTTGATCGCATACTTTGCGGCTGCGGCGAAGGAAACAATTGCGGGTGCATTTAGCGTCCCGCTTCTAATTTCGCGCTCTTGTCCCCCACCATGCAAGATCGGTGTTAGATCTAGGCCGCGTTCCAAAATTAGCGCCGCGATTCCAAGCGGGCCGCCAACTTTATGAGCGCTGATGGTTGCTGCGGTTAGCTTTAACTCGGCAAAATTGAAATCAACTTTTCCAAAACTTTGTACCGCATCGGTGTGTACTGGAATTGATCCGGCAAGTTTTATAACCTCGTTAATTGGTTGCAGCGAACCCAACTCATTGTTGGAATGCATCACGCTAATTACTGCAATTTCGGACCCGCGCTTTGCAATCAAATCTTTTAGGAAATCTAGGTCAATTGTTCCAGCCTTTGTAATTGGAATCAGGATTTGTTCGGCGCCTTCATGTTCGACCAGCCACTCCACCGGATCCAAGATTGCGTGATGTTCAAATGCCGAGGTAACAATTACTTTTCGCTTTGGATCGGAAGCAATTGCCTTCCAATAAAAGCCCTTTATCGCCAAGTTGTTTGCCTCGGTGCCAGACCCAGTAAAGATGACTTCCGAAGGATTACATCCAACTAATTCCGATAACAAATGACGGGCATCTTCTACATCTTTGCGAACCGAGCGCCCTTGATTGTGAACGCTGGAGGCATTGCCCAATTTTTTAACTTGTTCGGTCAAAGCAGCTATCGCAGCATCATTGATCGGCGCTGTCGCGGCATGATCAAGATAGATAGTCATGCCTTAAGGATACTTTGCTTTAGCTAGAACTATTTTTTGGCAGCGATTGCCGAAGTTGCCTGTGGCAGCACGTTAAAGAGATCGCCAACCACACCAAAATCTGCGAGTTCAAAGATTGGGGCTTCGGGATCCTTGTTTACCGCAACGATCAACTTTGAAGTCTGCATTCCCGCGCGATGTTGAATCGCACCTGAAATTCCAGCAGCTACATAAAGTTGAGGGCTTACGGTTTTTCCAGTCTGACCAACTTGGTGTGAATGTGGATACCAACCAGCATCAGTTGCGGCGCGTGAGGCACCGACGGCTGCGCCAAGTGCATCGGCTAGCGCTTCAACTGGTTTGAAATCGCCATTTGTTCCGCGGCCACCAGAGACAACGATTGAGGCTTCGGTTAATTCTGGGCGACCACCTTTAACGGCTGGTTCAACAGATGTAATTGTTGCAAGCTTTGCCGCCGGCGAAAGTGTTGGTGTGAATTCTTCACTGGATGGTGTCCCACTTCCAGCAATTACTTCTACCGAATTCGACCGCAAGGTAATTACCGCGCATCCGTGGTTGACCGCGGCATGAACCGTAGTTCCGCCACCAAACACCGATTGGGTTGTAATTAGATTGGCATCGACATCGATTGCATCGGTGATGATTCCAGAGTTGGTGGCAACCGCAACGCGGGCCGCAATCTCTTTGCCCTTAGCGCTCGAAGTAATTAGCAAAGCCTTAGGTGATTTGGCCGCGACGATTTGCGAGATTGCCTCGCTCATTTCAGCAACGGTTGCAGCGCTAGTTAAATCCGTAACGGTAATTACCTTGTCGATTTGGTAAGCAGATAATTGCGAAACTAGTGCAGCATCAAAAACAATTGCCGTTACTTCGCCAATGCGCTTAGCGAAAGTAGCAAGTTCGCCACTTGATTTACTCACTTTGCCATCGACCGAATCGATCAAAATTAGCGTGTTCATATGACTCTCTTTTCTGCCAAGAAATCCACCAGCTTGGTGCCGCCATCGCCGCCATCTTCAACCTTTACACCCGCGGTTCTAGCTGGGCGAAGAAGTGCGTCCTTAACGGTTGACCACGCAGCTTTGGCACCAACCGAATCAGCACTAAGTCCAATATCGCCAAGTGACTTTGTTGTAATAACTTTTTTCTTTGCCGCCATAATTCCCTTAAATGATGGGTAGCGCGGTTCATTAATTTTTTCGACAACGCTTACAACGACCGGAAACTTTGCTTCCATATTTTCAATTCCAACTTCGGTTGTACGTGCAACCTTTACTTGGGACGAAGCTGGATCAACCGAAATATTTCCGGCGAAAGTTAATTGGGCATAACCAAGGCGCTGGGCAAGCATCGCTGGAATAACGCTCATGCGCGCATCAGTAGATTCGGTACCGCACAAAATTAAATCAAAGCCGCCAGCTTTGATAACTTCTGACAAAACAAGCGAAGTTGCGAGCGCATCTGATCCGGCAAGTGCGTCATCGCAAATATGAATCGCATCATCGGCGCCCATTGATAAACCTTTACGAATTGCTTCGGTAGCGCGTTCTGGTCCCATTGAAATTAAAGTGATTGTGTGGCCGCTGCCTTCGCCGGCTTCCTTGGTTGGCGAATTAGCTTCAACAATTTGGAGCGCGCTTTCCACGGCATATTCATCTAGATCATTTAGAACCGCATCTACTCCGGCGCGATCTAGGACTTGGCCATTCATCTTCTTCTCGGCCCAGGAATCTGGCACCTGTTTTACGCACACAGCAATCTTCATGCCTAAAGGTTACTGGCCAGTAACAAATTTCGCCACAATACTCGGGAGTACATCTATTTCGGTTCTAAACTCTCACCGTGCTCGCACTTCTAGCTCCAGGCCAGGGATCGCAAACTCCGGGCTTCTTGGAACCTTGGATCGCATCCGATCTCTCCTCCTCCTTGGTTAAAGGATGGTCAGAGCTATCCGGTTTAGATCTAACTCGCTTGGGAACTACGGCGAGCGCCGATGAAATTCGCGATACC
>DAIOGD010000112.1:0-3814 GCA_036745395.1 Candidatus Nanopelagicaceae bacterium
GCGATCGCGTTCTCTTGATGGAGACTCGTCCGCTATCAGCTACCAAGCGTTGGCGCGTAGTCGAAATCCTTGAGAAGGCTAAATAGGTCAGGGTAAGGGGCATAATAGAAAATGATTCAACAAGAATCGCGACTTCGTGTTGCTGATAACACTGGCGCAAAGGAACTCCTTTGCATCCGTGTACTCGGTGGCTCATCACGTCGCTACGCCGGAATCGGCGATGTCATTGTTTGCTCTGTTAAGGATGCAATTCCTGGCGGTCAAGTAAAGAAGGGTGAAGTCGTAAAGGCTGTCATCGTTCGCACCGTAAAGGAGAACCGTCGTCCTGATGGTTCATACATCAAGTTTGACGAGAACGCTGCGGTAATCCTAAAAGCTGATGGTGAACCTCGCGGAACTCGTATCTTCGGACCAGTTGCTCGTGAACTTCGCGACAAGCGCTTTATGAAGATCATTTCATTAGCACCGGAGGTGTTATAAAAATGGCACACAATACAAAGATTAAGAAGGGCGATACCGTCCTTGTTATTGCAGGAAAAGATAAGGGAGTTAGCGGCAAGGTCATTGAAGTTGACCGTGCAAAGCAACGCGTACTTGTCGAAGGTGTTGCACGCGTGAAGCGTCACACCCAAGAGACAACCACAGAACGTGGCGTCAAAGTAGGCGGAATCACCACTCAAGAATCAACAATCCACATTTCAAATGTGATGGTTGTCGATGCTGATGGAACTGCTACTCGTATCGGTTCTCGCAAAGATGAAGATGGCAAGAATGTTCGCATCTCTCGCCGCTCTGGAAAGGACCTATAAGCCATGGCAACAGCAACAGCTCCACGCTTAAAGTCTCGCTACCAAGCTGAGATCAAGCCTGCGCTAAAGACCAAGTTTGCTTACAAGAACGTAATGCAGATCCCAACCCTCACAAAGGTAATTGTGAATATGGGTGTTGGTGAAGCAGCACGTGATTCAAAGCTAATCGAAGGCGCTATCCGTGATCTAACAACAATCACCGGACAGAAGCCTCAGGTTACAAAGTCTCGTAAGTCAATTGCACAGTTCAAGTTGCGTGAAGGTATGCCAATTGGCGCACACGTAACACTTCGCAATGACCGTATGTGGGAATTCACCGATCGTCTGCTTTCGATCGCACTTCCACGTATTCGTGACTTCCGCGGACTTTCACCAAAGCAATTCGATGGAAACGGTAACTACACATTCGGTCTAACCGAACAAAATGTGTTCCCAGAAATCGAACAAGACAAGATTGACCGTACTCGCGGTATGGATATCACTTTTGTAACTACTGCCAAGAATGATGAAGAAGGTCGCGAATTACTTCGTGCACTTGGCTTCCCATTCAAGGAAAACTAAGAGAGGCTGGCAAATGGCAAAGACATCACTAAAGGTCAAGGCAGCTCGCAAGCCTAAGTTCAAAGTTCGTGGTTACACCCGCTGCCAACGTTGCGGACGTCCACACTCTGTTTATCAGAAGTTCGGTATCTGCCGTATTTGCTTCCGCGAAATGGCACACCGTGGTGAACTTCCAGGCATCACAAAGGCTTCTTGGTAAAACAGGAAGTAAAAAGACTTTTAACCCAACTATCAACTACGTGAAAGGTCCTAACAAATAGTTAGGAAACCGGCTCGAGAAAGGCCAGAGGCCAAACAGTATGACAATGACAGATCCGATCGCAGACATGCTTGCACGTCTGCGCAACGCGAACTCTGCTTACCATGATGTGGTATCAATGCCATCATCATCGGTAAAAGTTCGCATTGCCGAAATCCTCAAGCAAGAGGGTTACATCGCAGGTTTCAAAGTAGAGAATTCAGCTACCGGTTTTGGAAAGACCTTGACCATCGATTTGAAGTTCGGTTCAAACCGTGAACGTTCAATCGCAGGTCTTCGTCGCGTTTCAAAGCCAGGTCTTCGCGTTTACGCAAAGTCAACCGCACTTCCAAAGGTGCTTGGTGGCCTAGGCGTTGCAATCATTTCAACATCATCTGGTCTCTTGACTGACAAGCAGGCCAACAAGCAGGGTGTAGGCGGAGAAGTTCTCGCCTACGTATGGTGATTTAGATGTCACGTATCGGTCGTAACCCAATCACAGTGCCTTCAGGCGTTGAAGTTTCAATTGCTGGCAGCGTTGTAACAGTTAAGGGTCCAAAGGGATCACTAGCTCACACAGTTGCTGAGCCAATCAAGATTTCACAAGAAGGTTCAACTCTTACTCTTACACGTCCAGATGATGGTCGCGAAGCTCGTTCGCTTCACGGTCTTTCACGCACCTTGGTTTCAAACCTAATCGAAGGCGTAACAAATGGATATTCAAAGTCGATCACCATCGTTGGTGTTGGTTACCGCGTAGCTGAAAAGGGCAAGGATCTTGAATTCGCTCTTGGATACAGCCACTCGATCTTGTTCCCAGCTCCAGAAGGAATCACTTTCAAGGTTGAATCACCAACTCGTTTCCACGTAACTGGAATCGATAAGCAACTAGTTGGCGAAACTGTTGCAAAGATTCAAAAGCTTCGTAAATCTGATCCTTACAAGGGCAAGGGCTTACACCTAGATGGACAACGCATCCGTCGCAAGCAAGGAAAGACAGGTAAGAAGTAATGGCAATCGGTGTAAAAGTCGCTAAGGGTTCTTCTCAGAAGGCTCGCGCACGTCGTCACTTCCGTGTTCGCAAGAAGATTGCTGGCACTACTGCTCGTCCACGTCTTGTGGTCTCACGCTCTGCACGTCACCTATTCGTGCAAATTGTTGATGACTCAATTGGTCAAACAATTGTTTCAGCTTCAACAATGGAAGAAGCTCTTCGTAAAGATTCCGGAAGCGATAAGAGTGCAAAGGCTCGCCTAGTAGGTAAGTCAATTGCAGATCGCGCCAAGGAAAAGGGAATTACCACGGTCGTTTTCGATCGCGGTGGAAACAAGTATCACGGTCGTGTAGCTGCACTTGCAGATGCTGCCCGTGAAAGCGGATTGGACTTCTAATGGCAACTACTCCTACAACTACAACACGTGATGATTCACGTGGGGGCAAGTCGAACGATCGCCGCGAACGTCGCGGTCGCGATGGTGCACCAGAGAAAGAGAAGTCGCCGTACACCGAACGCGTTGTATTCATCAACCGCGTATCTAAGGTGGTTAAGGGTGGTCGTCGTTTCTCATTCACAGCACTAGTTGTTGTTGGTGACGAAAACGGAACCGTTGGAATTGGTTATGGAAAAGCAAAGGAAGTTCCACAAGCAATTGCAAAGGCCGTTGAAGAAGCGAAGAAGTCATTCTTCAAAGTTCCTCGCCTTTACGGAACCATTCCTCACCCAGTACAAGGTGAAAAAGCTGCTGGCGTAGTTCTACTTCGCCCAGCATCACCAGGTACCGGAGTTATTGCTGGCGGTCCAGTACGTGCAGTACTTGAGTGCGCCGGAATCACAGATGTTTTGACCAAGTCACTTGGATCTAACAATCCAATCAACATGGTTCACGCAACAGCAGCGGCACTTCGTGCGTTGGAAGCCCCAACCGCAATTGCAGCTCGCCGTGGCCGTCCATTAGAAGATGTCGCACCAGCAGCAATCGCTCGTGCCGTAGCAGCATCGGTAGGTGCGTAATGCCTCGTCTAAAAGTTACTCAACTACGTTCAAAGGTTGGCGGTCGTCCAGAACACCGCGAAACTTTGCGTTCACTTGGTTTGAAAAGAATTGGTGATGTTGTGGTGAAGGAAGATCGTCCAGAAATTCGTGGAATGGTCGTCGCTGTTCGCCACCTCGTCAAAGTCGAGGAGGTTGAATAAACATGGTTCTAAA
>DAIOGD010000113.1:0-3776 GCA_036745395.1 Candidatus Nanopelagicaceae bacterium
AATTTAATTTGCACGAGGTCTTGGTTTGGCGAGGGCATTGAATCACTCGAGCCGAGTTCGCTTTATAACTTGGTAGAAGATTTAGTTTCGTCACAAAATGCATCCTCGGTGTTATCAAAGTTGCCAAAGCCTGATGGTGATAATCCATTAGTCGAAAATCCGCGTACCGCATCCTGGCCACGTACTTCAGACCGGGCAAAAATTATTGCCGCCAGTGCCGAATTTGTTAAAGCTGCCGAAGTGCTCGATTTAGCCCGCAAAGATTTCACTGAAATTGAGGCATCGTACGTGAGTGATGCAAATTCGCTGATCAATGAATTATCAGAGCGAAGTAAAGAGCTAACTGTTTTCCTACCAAGTCGGATTTCGGTATCAACCATGATCAACTTGGCAAAGAATCCAGAGGAACTTGCCTTAAATATTAGAAGACCAATGCCGAATCACATTGATAAATATGCCCGCCGGGGTACCGCTTTCCACTTGTGGGTTGAGAAACAATTTGTGGATCCACAAATCTTTGATGAAGATATTTTCGATACCGGAAATGAAGACCTGGATGACTTGCCGCTTAAGGAATTGCAAGAAAAATGGCGGGCAAGTTCGTGGAGTTCAAAGGTTCCAGTAGGTGTTGAAGTTCCATTTGAAACCGTTATTGGATCAACACTAATTCGAGGTCGAATCGATGCGGTATATAAGGATGGCGATAAGTACGAAGTCGTTGACTGGAAGACTGGTAAGGCTAAGAGTGGTGATGATTTAGAGGTCGCCGCCATTCAACTTGCGATGTATCGCTTGGCTTATTCAAAGTTATTTAATATTCCACTTACCCAGATCAGTGCGGCTTTTCACTACGTTGGAAGCAACGAGACGGTTCGTCCGGCCGATCTATTTAGTGAAGATCAGTTAATTTCAATTGTCACTGGTAAGTGATCGCTGAAGGCGCTTCTTATTGGCGCGATTGCTTCTGAATTAATATCAGAATTACTCAAGATGTAGTCAAATGAAATCTTGGGATCCCATGATGGGTAAGTTTTGTGCGGCGATAGAGAGCGCCACTTTGAAAATTTAACGGGTAAGTCAAAGGGAAGATTTAAATCTCCAATGAGTAAATGCTTGCCGGGAAGTTTTGCCAGCCAACGTTTCGTTCGCCAAAGTTGGAATAGATTTACAAATGGCACAAATGAGAGATGAGTAACGGCCACGGTATAACCATTTTCAAGTTCGGCTGCGATCGCCATCCGCGGTTCATCCTTAACGTAGATAAGCCGCATTCCTTTTTCAGATCCAACCGCGAGTGGCAAACCAATAATCGATCTACCAAGGTGAATTTGATGCCAGGTCTTTACTGGAATCTTGGAAATTAAACCGATGCCATAGGAACTCTCGAAGTGAGTTGAAATATTAGAGTCATTTGTAATTAAGGATGGTTCATCCTTTTTTAATTTGCGCCATCTGACGCCTGGGGTTCCGATAACGCATCTGCCATATCCCCAAAAATTTGCATCTAATGCTTTTGCAATCTCTTTAACTTGCGATAGTTCACCGGACCTTGCTTGATTTTCATCGATCTCTTGCAAGCCAATAACATCACCATTTATTAAGGAAGCCATCTCGCGAAGGTCTTGCTTGGCATCGGCCCCATTGCGCAATTCCAACCGCTGACCATGCAGTAAATTCCAAGAAATTAGCCTCACTTATTAAGAGTAGCGGTGGGCTAGTAGGGTCGCCCTGTGAATACCGGATCAGCCAAAACGCGCCTAGAACTGCCGTTGGCCCGGGCTGCGGTAGATCGGGCTGGCGAACTTCGACTCGATGCCACCGATCTAGATCGCCGTTTTGAAAGTGGTCGGATTCTTCATTTTGCTTCAAATAAATTTCTAGTTGGCCCTGATGAAGAGCTAACTTTCTTATCAGCAAAAGAAATTGATGAAATTAAGTTAAGTAATAGATTTACAAGCGGTGAAAAACTCTTTCTTGGGATTGTTAAAGAAGGAACCGGCTCTAGCACTAAAGAAATTTCCTACTTTGCCTGGTGTAGCGATGCTATTGATTTAGATAGCCACGAAGCCGATGTTAACTATCAAACCCTTCGCAGCATCGGGGACCACTTAAGTGATTTAGAAATGGGACTAGCAGTGCATTCCCAAGCACTTGGCAATTGGCACCACACTCATCTGCATTGTCCAAAGTGTGGTTCAACTACTACTGCTGGAAATGGTGGAACCCTTCGCCGGTGCGATGGCGATGGTAGTGAGCTATATCCGCGAACCGATCCGGCAATAATTGTTTTGGTGAAGGATAAGGATGATCGGGTACTTCTAGGTCGCCAAAAAGTTTGGCCAGAACATCGCTTCTCATGTTTTGCCGGGTTTGTTGAACCTGGTGAATCTTTCGAACATTGTGTCGCGCGCGAAGTTGGCGAAGAGTCCGGCGTGAATGTCTCGGATATCTTCTACCTCGGTTCACAACCTTGGCCATTTCCTGCCAGCATCATGATTGCCTTTCAAGCGGTAACCGATAATCCAGATTCAGCCAGGCCGGATGGTGAAGAGATTGAACAAGTTCGTTGGTTTACTCGTGCATCGATGAAAGAGGCGGTCGCGGCAAAGACTTTATTGTTGCCACCACCGATTAGTGTGGCTCGAAAGATGATCGAAGCTTGGTTTGTTGATGATAAGAATTTCACTGCCGCAGATTTAAATACCGCTGAAAGTTGGCGTCCTTAAGTGAATTTAAAAGTCCCTTCTAACTTGGGACCAGCCATGGGAATGGATGAAATTCTCGCCGGTCTTGATCCAGAACAACGCGAAGCAGTAACTGCAATTCGCGGACCCGTTTGCGTGATTGCTGGTGCTGGAACTGGAAAGACTCGCGTGATCACCCATCGAATTGCCTATGCAATTGCGGCTGGCGTAACCGATCCAAGTCGAACCTTGGCACTTACCTTTACCGCGAGAGCCGCCGGTGAAATGAGAGCAAGGCTTCGCACGCTCGGTGTTCCAAATGCAACGGCGCGAACTTTTCACTCCGCAGCTCTAAAGCAATTGATGTATTTCTGGCCATATTCCTTTGGTGGTTCATTTCCGCAATTACTAACGATGAAATCAGGTGTGATTGCCGAGGCGCTAACTCGCACCGATTCAACTTTGGCACCACAAACATCAACGCTTCGCGAAATCGCAAGTGAAATTGAATGGGCGAAAGTTTTGGAAGTTGCACCAGATCAATATGTTGAGTCAGCTCTTGGCGCCGGAAGGCAACTTCGGATTTCAAATAATCGTCCCAACAAAGAAAACTTGGAGGAAGTTTCTAAGGTCTACCAAGCTTATGAAACTTTAAAACAACAAGAGCGAGCAATCGATTTTGAAGATGTGCTTTTGTTAACGGTTGGTATGTTGGAAGAAGACCGTGGTGTGCGCGAACGTATTCGTGATCAATATAGATATTTCACTGTCGATGAGTACCAAGATGTATCTCCACTTCAACAAAGATTGCTCAACTTGTGGCTCGGTAATCGCGATGATTTATGTGTCGTTGGCGATGCTGCGCAAACTATCTATTCATTTGCCGGTGCGACATCTGGTTTTCTAACCTCTTTCACAAAGCGCTATCCAAACGCCCAAGTTATTCGTCTCTCCCGTGGTTACCGATCGACTCCGGAAATCATTGGTACCGCCAATGCCATTTTGCGACAGGGCGGAATGATCGGTGAACATGGCCACGAATTGGCATCGATGAATGAGCATGGTGCAAAGCCAGAGATCAAGGGCTATGAG
>DAIOGD010000114.1:0-3757 GCA_036745395.1 Candidatus Nanopelagicaceae bacterium
CCCGTGGGTTGATCGCCATCCATAAGTAGTTTTAGTCGAACCCGTTGCTTTCGATAGAAGTTTTCCATCAGATGGTTCTTTTGAGTCGACGCCCAATCATGAAATAGCTTGCGCGGAGTAAGGAAGAAATCATTTTCAATGTACTCGACGCCAAATTTCTTTAAATCTTCAAATTGGCGAAACGATGATGGCTCCGCACAGGTGATTGGAAGTCCTTTATATTTCTTTTGAACGCCGCCAAGGCCATCAACGGTTGTTGGCGCTTTTACATATTCAACGGTAAAGCCTTCATTTTTTAATTCATCAGCAAAGTGTCGGGCAGCGGAGATCATGAAAAAGAGCCGCTCTGGATGCCAATTTGTACCGGTAGTCATGCGCGCACTTTCAACAAATGCGATTACATCCTGCTTTGGATCTGCATCTTTTAGTGCGCCGTATTTGCGGTTTAAATGGTCAAAGGGAATATAAACAATGCGTTTCATTTGCCATCACGACATTTGGAACTGCAATATTTCACTTGTTCCCAATCTTTGGCCCATTTCTTGCGCCACTCAAATGGCAATCCGCACCGAAGGCAAATCTTCGGATCAAAACCATTCTTAACCTTTGCCACACGGTGGGATTTCACATTCGGCACTTTATCCCTTTGGACTATTACTAAGCGACGGGAATCAAGATTCCAAACTTGTAGTCGTCCGAGTTTGGGTCCAAGGTGGAGTCATAGCGCTCTAGGTGTGGCGCCTCGCGCATCGCTAAGCCAGATTGTGGGTAGGCAACGCCATATGCCTCGCCATAGCTTTGAGCAATAGTCGAAATATTTCCTAGGTGTGCCAACTCAAGATAATTTCCCGCAGGAACTGTTACAAGTTCAAAGCCGGCAGGTGCAACGTAGTTTGCAGGTACTTCAACCCCAGCGATGTAGTGCAATTTTCCAGATGTTCCATCGATTGGAATTACAACCGAATATGCCTCGGAGTTATTTGGTAAATCTGCCTTTGGAAATTCACTCCAGAACTTGCTCCATGCTCCTGGTATTGCAGCTGGGTCATACTTATCTGGAATCATGATCGAATACATATCGACCGCGATTCCACAGACAACGCGCTCTGGGTGGGCTTTAACACCGTCATTTTGAATTGGCATGGATTTCCTTTTTGAATGCAATTTATTTGAGTAGCAAAGTGCGTTGTGAGGGACTCGAACCCCCGACCCGGTGATTAAGAGTCACCTGCTCTACCAACTGAGCTAACAACGCGTATTTAGTTTTAAATCTTGACCGTGGCAGACCCTATCAGCGCGGGGAGGGCTGCGCAAAAACCTTAGAGCGCGTCGGAACCGCGTTCATTTGTGCGCACGCGAACCACTGTTTCGACGGGAGTTACCCACACCTTTCCATCTCCAATGGAGCCGGAATTGGCGGTTGCAACTACAAGATCGAGGATGCGATTTAGATCAGCATCATCAACCAAAATCTCAATGCGAACTTTAGGGATTAAATCAACGACATATTCCGCACCGCGATAAATTTCCTTGTGGCCCTTTTGGCGACCAAAACCAGTTGCCTCAGAAATTGTCATTCCATGGACGCCACTTGCTTGCAGAGAATTCTTTATTTCATCTACTTTGTTAGGTTTAACAAGAGCTGTTATCAATTTCATTATTAGTGCTTCTTGTATCTTTCGTAAGATGCATTGATTTCAGCAACAGCTGCATCGTGGCCGACCCAGTCTCCGCCATGTACTTCTTTACCCGGTTCTAGAGTTTTATAAACTTCAAAGAAGTGCTTGATTTCATCTAATTCATAATGAGGCACATCTGATAAATCTTTTAATCCTGATTTACGAATATCTCCGGCAGCAACGCAGAGAAGCTTGTCATCGCCACCTTTTTCATCGGTCATGCGGAACATGCCAATTACTCGGCATGAAACTACGCAACCAGGAAAGGTTGGCTCATCCAACATAACTAGCGCATCGAGTGGATCGCCGTCATTTGAAAGAGTGTTCTTAACGAAACCATAATCGTGTGGGAATCTTGTTGCTGTGAAGAGCATTCGATCTAGACGAACTTCACCAGTGTCATGGTTGATCTCGTATTTGTTTCGACTTCCGGCAGGGATTTCGATTACGACATCGAAGATCATTGAATCCAAAAGGGGCTCCTGACTTAGGTCGATCATTTAATAGTGGGGTGAGCGACGGGGCTCGAACCCGCGACATCTCGGACCACAACCGAGTGCTCTACCAGCTGAGCTACGCCCACCATGTGGGGCTAATACTACGGCACGAAAATATTGGTTCGGTAATACTCAAGTTCATCGATGGAATCTCGAATATCGCCTAGCGCGCGGTGATTTCCAGTCTTTTTGGGCGCAGCGAAGTAAATCCTTGGGTACCAGCGGCGGGCTAACTCCTTAATAGAGGAGACATCAACGGTCCGATAGTGAAGGTAGGCATTTAAGTTCGGTAGGAACTTCGCGATGAAGGCGCGATCAACATAAACCGAGTTTCCAGCCAAAGGTGACTTACCCGCATCTGGTGCATATTTATTTAGATATTCAAGAATTTTGCTTTCGGCTTCTTCAAGTGAAACACCATTTGGAATCTCGGCGATCAAACCAGAGGAGGTGTGCATTTCGCGAACAAAGTCATTCATGCCGGCAAGGTCAGATTCACTTGCCTTAATAACTAGGTCAATGCCTTCGCCCAAGATGTTGAGTTGGGAGTCAGTGACCAAGACTGCGATCTCGACTAGGACATCCTTCTCTAGATCCAGGCCAGTCATCTCGCAATCCACCCAAATAAGGTTGGGGGAGTCATTCTTATTCGACATGTGGCGAGCCTAATCCAAGGAGGTTGGATTTCACTATTCGTTCACCTTCTCGTAACCAAAGTTCAATGTAGAAGGGGTGAGGAGGTTGCAATATGTGCTCGTGAGTTCAACCCTAGTTAATCGGCCAGCGACGCCAGAACCGCGCGAAATTACGACCAAGCCGCGACCTTCTGACATCTTTTTCCGCGGCGTATTAACAACAATGAGTTTCTCCTCGTTATTAATTCTAACTCTGATCGGATTGTTCCTTTCTTTCCGTGGCTACCAAGCTTTTAAAACCCAGGGCTTTCATTTCTTAACTGCATACGACTGGAATGCAAGTACCGATGCCGGTCAAAAGGATGTCTTTGGCTTAGGCGCAATGATTATCGGAACGCTAGTTATCTCAACCGTGGCCCTACTAATAGGCGTACCGCTCTCGGTTTTAACTGCGCTCTTTCTAACTTTTTACGCCCCGGAAAAAATCAAAAAGTCACTAATAACAATTGTTGACTTGATGGCTTCCTTCCCATCGATCCTTTACGGTCTATGGGGATTTATTGTTCTGATGCCGATGGCTGAATATTGGGCAAAATTAATTCATAAGTACCTCGGTTGGATTCCAGTCTTCTCTGTTCCACAACCAGCATTTACGCGCTCACCATTTATTGCAGGTTTAGTTCTTGCAATCATGATTATTCCAATTGTTACTTCGGTATCTCGCGAAATTTTCGGACAAACTCCACTTGATCGCATCCAAGCTGCATATGCGCTTGGCGCAACTCGTTGGGCGATGATCAAAGCTGTAGTACTTCCATTTGGTGCCAGCGGTGTTGTCGGTGGCGCAATGCTGGGACTAGGTCGCGCACTCGGTGAAACTGTTGCCGTTTACTCGGTTCTTAATATTGTATTTAAAGCGAATTGGCATGTTCTCTATGGATTCGGT
>DAIOGD010000115.1:0-3721 GCA_036745395.1 Candidatus Nanopelagicaceae bacterium
CTTGGCCAAAGAAGGCGAACGGTTTTCAAATACGACAACTTGATAATTTGAATCTGCTATTTCCGAATCCAAGCCAGGCTTGCTTGGGCAGAGCGGGCAAAGTTCTTTTGGTGGCAAGAAAGCGCGGGTTTGGCGATGGGCCGCCATCGCTACCCATTCATTTGTAAGGAGATCGAGTCGAAGCTCGCCAACACCGGGACGATCTTCGGTTGGACGGTTGTCGACTGCGTTTCGAGTTACTGGTGTGTTGTCGTAATAGAAGATGGTTCGACCATCGGCCATCTTCAGATCAGTACGCACTGTGCTCACGAAACGAACTCTATCGAAAAAGCGAAGCTAGTTTTTCGCTTAGTTACGGATTTGCTTAGCGCAAGAATCAACCGGAACTGGGGTTGACTTCTTGGTTGGCTTACTAGATGGGGATGGTGAAGGTGTCGCGCCTTGGGTAATGGCGAATGAGACAGGAATTAAAGATGCCGCATGCGTGCCTGTTGGATCGGTAAATTCAACATATCCAACATAATTATTTGCTTGTAGTCCGGAAATATTTAAAGTCCAGCGACCAGTTCCAGATCGATTGAGATCTTGGGTGCCACTTGAGATTGTTGAATCCGCTGATTTGAAATCAACATTTCCAGTTACGACAGGTGTGCCATCTGGGCGTAAAACATCCACGACAAATTGCGCGCCATCATTGGTCGTACCAAATTTACTACTCACCAGATTTATCGTTGTTGGTTCATTTACCGGCAACATATCGGTTGCTTGTGGTTGCCAGGTGCCGGTCGTTAAAGCGGCAAAGGACGTTGGATCGCCATTGAAAACATTTAGGTCTACGCGAGAAGATGGAACACCGTACTTGCTTCCATATCCGCAAGATGTGTATTGCCAGATCTGCCAATTAGATGTGCAATTAGATTTGGTCCAAGAATGAGCAAAGCATCCGACGGTTTTCATTCCGGGTTGATTGCTTTGCAGCGCAGGATCTTTTCCATAGGCCGCAACCCATAATGGATATTGCGAAAGGGATGTAGACCTAGTCATTGCGGTTTCCAGAAATTGGGGATAGCTATAAACAAATGGTTTGCGATTAGTTTTGGCAGTCACTTCATCGAGCCAAGTCTGAGCCCAGAGAGAAACATTTTTCTTACTCATATATCTGGTGCAATTTCCGCGGTAAGTTCGAACACAATTATTTTCAAGGTCTAGCGCAACCGGTAAATCTTGATTTGTGTAACCACCAATACTTGCAAGGCGCCAAACAACTTTCTGGGCTTGGGCTTTGGCATCGACAATAATTTGATTCTTATCTGTTGTATCTGGCAGATATGCATAATGATAAAAACCGGTATACAAACCAGCGGCTTGAGCTGCGGTGCGGTCGGCAATTAAATATTTTTTGGCATCGGCATCCTGCGGATCATGTCCATCCGAGCCTTTGATAATTACAAAGCGAACGCCAGCCGTATACATCTTGGTGAAATCAATTGGTTTGTCATAAGGATGTTGCCACTTACTAATATCGATTCCGTGGATTCGTTGCCCCGGACCCGTGGCAACTAGATCACCAAGCTTTTGTAGGGGAGCCGCGACTACATTTGTGGAGACTACTGATAGAGCAACGGTAAGAATAAGAAAGATCCGCTTCATTCCTCTATCACCTCCAGATTTTGGCCAGTTATCTCAAAGATTGCAGAGACTAGTTTGGCAGTATGTTCTGGTTTTCTTACGGATTTAAAGTTGTGATCACCCCCAAACTTTGCGGGATCGGCGAAACTGAGCAGTAACTTTCCATCTTTTAGGCTGACTAAACGGGCGTCAAAGAATGCAAGCCAGGCAATTCGATCGGCCTCTAAAACCTTATCCAGGACTTGATTCCACTGGGCTTTTAATTCAGTAAGCGTTAACTCAGGCATTAATTAACCATCGCGACAAGTTCGGCAAGGTGAATGACTTTGGTCTTTACCTTTGCCCGCTTTAGTTCTGAAACAAGTTGTCTAGTGCAACCAGGATTAACCGTTACGACGTAATCAAGATTTAGTGATTTGATATCGGCAATTTTCGGCGCGATAACTTGGCGGCTAGCTTTCTTCTGAAGTAAGGAATAACTTCCAGCAGCTCCGCAGCATCCACCAGCATTTGGAATTTCAATCAAATCTGCGATCGCGCTAATAATTTTTCTTGGCTCAGCGCTTACTCCCATGCCATTTTTCAAGTGGCAAGAATCTTGGAATCCAACTCGAATAACTCTGCCGTTTAACTCAAGTTTCTTGGAATTTGATGAACGATCGGCCCAATATTCCAAAACTCTTTGACGCGATCGTGGCCCAAGACCGATGAAAGGTGTGCAGCGCAGCCCCCAGCAGTTGTAACGATTGTGCCTGGCAATTCATCGCCGAGCTTTTTCGCCATATCTTTACCGAGTTCTAATTCGCCATTGTGTGCGGCAAGTGCGCCACAACAACTTTGGGATTTACAGACCGATACTTCTGGTGCGATAGCAGCTACTGATTTAGAAACCTTTGGAAATATCCGACGTTCAATACATCCGAGCATCAAGTTAATCTTCGGATCACTCGTCCGGTTCTTGGCAAAAGGGGATAGGAAGCCAAGGGCCCATATCCCAATTCGACTTCCAGTTAAAAAGAGCAAGAACTTAATAATTAGTGGGCGGTTCTTTCCATTCCACAAAATGTCTCGAGCTTCTTCAATTAAGACTCCATACTCAACTCCGGCAGGACAAACCGGTTCGCATGCTCGGCAACCCAAACAGAAAGAAGATTCGGCAAGCAAATTCTCTTTCTCCAGCTTCCCATCTTGAACTGCGCGCATCAAAGTAATTCGACCACGTGGTGATGATTCTTCTTTGCCAGTTAATTGATAGGTAGGACAAGCGGGCAAGCAATAACCACAGGAGATACAGCGATCTAGTTTGCTCTGAGTAAATTCGGTGCGCACGGGTTAGGAACCCAATCGATTTGGATTGAGAATATTTGCTGGATCAAAGACCTTTTTAATTGCGCGTTGTAAATCCATATTGTTCTTGCCGATTTTGCCCTCAAGGTAAGGAAGCTTGGCCGAACCAACGCCATGTTCACCAGTTATGGTTCCGTTAAATTCAATCGCCAGACCAAAGATTTCAGATAAGGCGCGTTCGGCTTGGGCGACCTCACCCTTGTCATCTTTATTAACAACGATCGTTGGGTGCAGATTTCCATCGCCTGCATGTCCAAAAGTTCCGATCCGCAAATTATGTTTCTTGGCAATTGCTTCGATTCGATTAACGACTTCGGCCACGACTGGACGAGGGACCGCAATATCTTCCAGAATTGAAAGTGTTCCGAGTCTTGCCAGGGCTGGCAATGAACAACGTCGGGCATACAAAAGCGCTTCCGCGGCCGCCACATCTTGAGCCAAGGTAACTGCGCGACAACCCTTTGATGCCTTCGAAATTTCCGCCATTTTATTTACGATGGTTTCAACCGATGAAGTTTCTCCATCATCACCAAATAGCAAAAGTGCACCAGCGGTTTTATCTAAACCAAGATTTGCAAATTCTTCAACCGCCACTATGCAGGTGTTATCCAAGAATTCTAAAGTGGAAGGCAAGATTCCAGAGGAAATGATTTGCTCTACTGCACTTGCCGCTCCAGCTAAATCATCGAAGTAGGCAACACCATATTTGGAAGCGGTCGGACGGGGAACGAGTGCCACGGTAATT
>DAIOGD010000116.1:0-3715 GCA_036745395.1 Candidatus Nanopelagicaceae bacterium
CCTTGGGAATCGGCGGAAAGGCAGAAATCGGGAATAATCAGCGTCATGAGCGCAGCCACACAGACCGCATATCCAGTTCGTACCAACCGCCCGAATATGGTCGCGGTCGGAACCATCGTTTGGTTATCAAGTGAGTTGATGTTCTTCGCTGCTCTCTTCGCAATGTACTTCACCACTCGCGCAGTTCAAGGTCCGAAAGTTTGGGCCGAATCAACTGGAATGCTTAACGTTAAATTTGCAACAATCAACACAACCGTTCTTGTGCTCTCGTCCTTAACCTGCCAGTTCGGAGTTTTTGCCGCAGAACGTTTTCAACCTCGTCGCACCGGTTCAATCTTTAAGTTCACCAAGTGGGGAATGCGTGAATGGTTTGCCCTAACTTTCTTGATGGGCGCCTTCTTCATTGGTGGCCAGGTTTACGAATATGCAAATTTGGTTCGCGATGGTCTTTCGCTCTCCTCAAGAGCTTATGGATCAGTTTTCTACATAACAACCGGCTTCCACGGTCTGCACGTAACCGGTGGACTTATCGCATTCCTAATTGTCATGATCCGAGTCTTTAAGGCTCAAAAGTTTGGCCACAGCCAGGCAACAACTGCAATCGTGGTTTCTTATTACTGGCACTTCGTCGACATCGTTTGGATCGCGCTCTTCTCTGCGATCTACCTGATCAAATAGTAAGGTGAGAGAAAAAGCTATGAAGCTATCCCTCGGTAAAATTTCCCGCTATCGCCGTCACAAGTTGGCATTGCCAGCACTAATGATTGTGGCCTTGTTATCAATAGGTACGACTTTCTCTATGGCGAGTGCCCTTCCGTCGACCGCAAAGATGGAAGCCAGTGCGCAATCAACACTGGTAGATGAAGGAAAGCAAATTTTTGCAAAGGGCTGTTCTTCTTGCCATGGTTTGAACGCCGAAGGTTCAAGTATTGCCCCCGCTTTAGTTGGTGTTGGCGCCGCCGCAGTTGATTTCCAAGTTGGTACTGGTCGCATGCCGATGGCCGATATGAGCCAGCAAGCAATGCGCAAAAAGCCGGTTTACAACGCAGAACAAACCGCTGCACTTGCTGCATACGTCGCATCATTAGCGCCTGGACCGGATTCGATTAATGATGCCCAATTAACTTGGGAACGTGATGGAAACACCGCGCAAGGTGGTGAACTTTTCCGCACTAACTGCGCCATGTGCCACAACTTTGCAGCACAAGGCGGCGCACTTACTCAAGGAAAATACGCACCAACATTGATGGGCGTGGATGCAAAATATATTTACGAAGCAATGATCACCGGGCCACAATCAATGCCGAAGTTCACCGACAAAACAATCACGCCAGCAGAAAAGCTTTCGATAATTAAGTTCATCAAGTCGGCACAAAGTGAACCATCAATCGGTGGCGCGTCACTAGGTCGCGTTGGTCCTGTTACAGAAGGTCTTCTAGTTTGGACACTGGGACTTGGATTATTAATCGGTATCGCAGTATGGCTAGCATCGAAGGCGAGATAACTAAACATGTCGAATGAAATCGCAAAGTTCTCAGATCCTGGCTTGCCAGAACACCAACACCGTAAATCTGATTCTGACCCACGCGCTGAAAAACGTGCCGAGCAACAAGTAGCAATTCTCTTTGTTATTTCTGCTCTGGGAACCGTTTTAACTATCGCTTCATATATTTTCATCAAGCAAGGCCACTTCATCTACCTCCCAGTCCTTGGCGATGTTGAATCTTCCCAACTCTTCCTAGGCCTTGGCCTAACGATTTCACTTCTCTTCATCGGATTAGCAGCAGTCCAATGGGCTCGTCGCTTGATGCCAGATACTGAAGTAATTGCCGAACGCCATGAATTTCGCTCAGAGGAAATCGATCGTAAAGAATTTGTTGAAACCGTTAAGGAGAGAGCTGGTGCTGCCGGTCTTGGTCGTCGTTCGCTAATTAAGCGCTCCATGGGGCTCGCCCTAGGCCTTATCGGTCTAACTCCACTAGTGATGCTTCGTGATTTAGGACCACTTCCTAAGAAAGCTTTAAATACGACTTCCTGGAAACCCGGAACACGTTTGGTGACCGATCCAGGAAACCGTCCTATTCGTCCAGAAGATCTAGAAGTTGGTTCGGTTGCGCAAGTTCTACCCGAACTTCCAGAGGGTACCAAGCGAACACTAGAAAACATCGGAACCGATGCCGTTCTTCTAATTCGTCTTCGTCCGGAAGAATTTAACCTGGATGCTAAGCGTCTTTCGTGGACACATAACGGCATCATCGCTTTCTCAAAGATCTGTTCTCACATGGGTTGCGCTGTTGCACTCTACGAACAACAAACCAAGCACTTGCTTTGCCCATGTCACCAATCAACATTCGACGTAACTCGCGCAGCAAAGGTGATCTTCGGACCAGCTGCTCGCCCACTTCCACAACTAGCAATCACTGTCGATTCCGCAGGCTATCTAGTTGCAACACAAGGATTTACAGAACCAATCGGACCTAGTTTCTGGGAGCGCTCATCATGAAAAAATCTGAAAAGATCGCAGGAAACGTAGCCAACTACGTCGATGAACGCACCGGCGCTGCCAAGTGGCTTAAGAAGAACCTCACAAAGGTCTTCCCAGATCACTGGTCATTTATGCTTGGTGAAATCTGTCTTTACTCCTTCGTCATCCTTTTACTTTCTGGAACATTCCTAACATTTTGGTTTGATCCATCCCAACGCGAAGTTGTTTACAACGGTTCATATGCCCCACTTTCACATGTAACGATGTCGGCCTCTTACGCATCTACCCTGCACATCTCATTCGATGTTCGCGGTGGACTGTTGATGCGCCAGATTCACCACTGGGCCGCGCTGATCTTTATGGCAGCCATGATTGCTCACTTGATGCGAATCTTCTTTACCGGAGCATTCCGCAAGCCACGTGAAGCAAACTGGTTAATCGGAGTTGGCCTTGTAACTCTAGGAATTGTCGAAGGCTTCCTTGGTTACTCACTTCCTGATGATCTTCTATCTGGAACAGGTATCCGTATCGCCGAAGCGATTTTGCAAGCAATCCCAGTAGTTGGTTCCTATTTAGCATTCTTTGCTTTTGGTGGTGCATTCCCAGGTCACGTATTCATTCCACGCATTTACACAGTTCACGTACTGCTGTTGCCAGGAATTTTCCTTGCGCTCATCACTATCCACTTAATGTTGGTTTGGTACCAGAAGCACACGCAATATCCAGGCCCAGGAAGAACTGAAAAGAATGTTGTCGGTTATCCACTTATGCCGGTTTACATGGCAAAGGCTGGCGGATTCTTCTTCATCGTTTTTGGTATTACTGCCTTCCTTGGCGCGGTTGCATCTATCAACCCAATTTGGTTGTACGGTCCATACACACCAGGACAAATCTCTGCCGGTTCGCAACCCGACTTCTATATGGGTTGGCTTGATGGATTAGTTCGTATGGCACCACCACTTGAGACCCACGCATTTGGTCACACAATCTCATGGAACATTTTGCTTCCAGGCTTAATCATTCCAGGCATCTTGTTTACCGGAATGGCGCTCTATCCATTTATTGAAGCTTGGATTACCGGCGATAAGCGTGAGCACCATCTTCTTGATCGACCACGAAATGCACCAAACCGCACTGCTATCGGTGCAATGTCGTTGTCATTCATCTTGGTTGTGTTGATCAACGGTGGTAACGACATCATCGCTACCCACTTCCACTTAACCATTAATG
>DAIOGD010000117.1:0-3665 GCA_036745395.1 Candidatus Nanopelagicaceae bacterium
TTCAACAACTTCTGAAGGGTGATCGATGTGCTTCCATGAAAGTTCAGAGACGTGGACTAGACCATCGACTCCACCAAGATCAACGAAAGCACCAAAGTTAACAATCGATGAAACTACACCGGTGCGAACTTGGCCCTTTGTTAGTTGATTTAGGAATGTTGTGCGTGATTCTGATTGAGTTTGCTCTAGGAATGCACGGCGTGAAAGAACCACGTTGTTACGGTTCTTATCAAGTTCGATGATGCGGGCTTCAACTTGCTTACCGATGTAAGGAGTTAGATCACGCACGCGACGCATTTCAACAAGCGATGCTGGAAGGAAGCCACGTAGACCGATATCTACGATCAAGCCACCCTTAACAACTTCAATAACTGTTCCGGTAACGACTTCGTCACGTTCTTTCTTTCCTTCAATATCTCCCCAGGCGCGTTCGTATTGTGCGCGCTTCTTAGAAAGAATCAAACGACCTTCTTTATCTTCTTTGGTAATGACAAGGGCTTCAACGCGGTCACCGACTGAAACGATCTCTGAAGGATCGATATCGTGGCGAATTGAAAGTTCACGGGAAGGGATAACACCTTCTGTTTTGTAGCCAATATCTAGTAATACTTCTTCACGATCAATTTGAACTACGATGCCAGCGACTAGATCGCCATCGTTAAAGTTCTTAATTGTGCCTTCGATTGCGGCTAAGAAGTCTTCTGCGGAACCAATGTCATTTACTGCGATTTGTGAAGGGGTCAAGATTCTCCCGGGCTGATAGATGTAGTAGGAATAGGACGTTCGAAAATCTGGCTGATCAACGAAGTGCTAAGGCTACTTGTTGCTCGAAGATGGGTCAAAATCGAGGTCTAGAATGGGCAAATGCGCCGATATTTTGAAGTTTTGAAGCTTCCTTCGGCGCTTCTCTTGGTTACTTCTTCACTCCCCGCCCGGATCGCCTACGGAATGCTTTCGCTAGGTATCTACTTCAAAATTTTCCACGAAACAAAATCTATTTCATTAGCTGGATTAGCTGTTGGATTAAATGCCTTGGCTGGATCACTGACTGCCGGCATTCGATCTTCGGTGATTGATAAGTTGGGATTAAGAATTCCCTTGAGATTCTTAGTTCCAGCTTTTGCAATTTCGATCGTCTTCTTCAACCAACTTCACAACAAAATTGCCTTGGCAATACTTGCCGTTTGCTTTGGTCTTTTTTCACCGCCGATTAATCTCTCCGTGCGCCCAATATGGAAATTAATTGCACCAGAAGAGAAGGTGCGGACAGCTTTTGCTCTAGATACGGCAATCATGAGTTTTGCGGCGGTCATTGGCCCGGTAATTGTTACTACGTTGGCCCTTTCAAGTCACCCATCCCTGGCGCTAAATGTATGTGCGGTGTTGATGCTCGTTGGTGGAATTTCCCTGGCGCTACTTCCAATAACTAGTCAATGGAAGCCCGAAGAGAAGATTCCAAATGCGATCCATATCTTGAAACTGCCTGCCATTCGGCTTCTCATTTTGGAGGGAATCTTTATTGGCATTGGGAATGGTGTTTTTGAAATTACCGTTCCTGCAATCTCGACTTTGAAGCACGTGCCGCATCGAGCTGGTTGGCTATTTGGTGCTTTTGCAACGGCAAATATCATTGGAAGTCTGCTTGCTGGTTTGATTTCAAAGCGGGTAACTCCTCTGAAATCATTTAAGACTACTTATCTCTTTTGGGTTTTGATTGCCGCACCGCTGGCATTTACAAATCCCAATTGGTCACTTTTTGCACTTGGGTCAGCACTTGGAATTGTGGTCGGTGCGCAGATGGTTTTCTATTGGGAGTTAGTAGAAATTATCAGGCCGCAAGGCAGCGCCGCATCAGCCCTTGGTTGGCTATGGACTTTTGAGGGAACTGCAGCTGCGTTAGGTTCCGCACTTGGTGGCTATATCTGTCAAACTTTTTCACCGCGCTACGGCTTTGCCTTCTTCTCCATTTGTATCTTGATTGGATTCACCATCATCAAATTCGGAAGCGCCAGACTTCAAGCGGCAGATAGATTGACCAGCCCGCTTGAAGATCAAGAAGCTATTACGAGCTCGCTCGATAAAAGAAATTAGTGCGCGGCTAAATCCCAGCTCTTACCGATGCCAATATTTACATCGAGCGGCACCGATAATTTATAGGCCGACCCCATTTCTTGGCGAACTAATTCAGATAATTTTTCACTCTCACCCTTAGCGACTTCAAAAATCAATTCGTCGTGAACCTGCAAAAGTAATCGAGATTTCATGCCAGATTCTTCGATTGCCTTTGCGGCATTTAACATTGCCAACTTGATGATGTCTGCGGCAGATCCTTGGATAGGTGCATTAAGTGCGGCTCGTTCTGCAATCTCCCGTCGAGCTCTATTCTCATCCGTTAGATCTGGTAGATAACGGCGCCTTCCCAAAATTGTTTCGGTATAACCTTTCTTAGCGGCGGTTGCTACAACACTCTTCAGGTAACTCTGAATTCCGCCGAATCGCTCAAAGTATTTATTCATAAGGACTGCGGCATCTGTTGGTGATAAATCCAATTGTTGTGCGAGTCCATAAGCTGACAAGCCATAGGCCAATCCGTAAGACATGGCTTTAATTTGCCTACGCATCTCGGGATCTACTTGATCTGCAGTAACGCCAAACACAAGCGAAGCAACGGTTGAGTGAAGGTCCTCGCCCATTTTGAATGCTTCGATCAAGTTTTTATCACCAGATAGATGAGCCATGATTCGCATCTCAATTTGACTGTAATCCGCCGTAAGTAAAGATTCATATGGCGCCTGGGAAATGAAGCAATCCCTGATTTTTCGCCCTTCTTCTGTTCGAACTGGAATATTTTGTAAATTTGGATTTGTTGAAGATAAGCGTCCGGTAGATGTAACTGTCTGTTGAAAAACCGTATGGATTCTTCCATCCTTGGCCACGGCATCGAGTAATCCTTGGACGGTGGTCATCAATTTACTAGTTTCACGAATTCTAAGAAGGTGCTTCAAGATTGGATGCTTAGTCTTGGCAAATAGCCAATCAAGGCTTTCCGCGTCGGTAGTAAACCCGGTCTTTATCTTCTTAGTTCTAGGTAGATCTAGTTCATCAAAGAGGATCCCTTGAAGTTGCTTTGGCGAACCAACATTAAATTCTCGTCCGGCTTCCTTATGTGCGCCTTTGGTTTCTCGCTCGACTTCGCCTTTGAAAAAGGAAAGTAATCCTTCGAGCTTTTTCTGGTCGATGCCGATACCGTCTCGCTCCATTGCCGCCAATTCGATGAGCGAAGGAATTTCTAACTCATTCATAAGATTTAGCATGTCGCGAGCTTCTAATTCTTTGGTCAGAACTGGAACAAGCGCAAAAATTTGCGATGCCATCTCACCATTAAATAATGAAAATAAATCACTCTCTTGCTCGGCATTTATAACACCAAGAAAACGCTCGGTAAGATCCGATAATTCAAGATTTCGAGCTCCCGGATTCAAGAGGTAAGCGGCAAGCTCAGTATCGAATTTGATACCCGATAGCGGATATTTTCGGGCAATCGATTTACCGGAATGAAGATACTTTGGCACTCGTGAATCCGAAAACCACTCGCCAAATTCCGACCCATCAACCAGATAACTTTCGGTCGCAGAAAGCGCTACCGCATAACCAGCGATCTCGCC
>DAIOGD010000118.1:0-506 GCA_036745395.1 Candidatus Nanopelagicaceae bacterium
CAAATAACTAGCCAATTAAACGCGGATTCAAATCCTTTGCGATCTCGTCAGCAGCGCTCTTTCCATATGCTGTCTCAAATCGAGTTATAAATTCTGCGCGATCAAAGCGATATTCCTGGGTTCCTTTAGTTTCGATGCAGAACGTTGCCATCATCGAACCGATCTGGGCACATCGTTCGTGACCAAATCCCCAAGAGAGCCCTGCAACAAAGCCAGCTCTAAAGCTATCGCCAACTCCAGTTGGATCAACTTTAGATTTTTCCTTAGGTACTCCAACATGAATTGTTTCTTTCCCGTGCTCTTCAATTTTTGCACCATCGGATCCGAGAGTTGTAACGCGAACACGCACTTGGTCGAAACACTCCGAATCTGTCCAACCGGTTTTTTGAAGTGTTAGCGCCTGTTCATATTCATTCAAAAATAGGTAATCAGCGCCCTTGATTAACTGCTTGATATCTTCGCCAGACATTCGAGCCAATTGCTGGGATGGATCGGCCGCAAATGAA
>DAIOGD010000118.1:516-3640 GCA_036745395.1 Candidatus Nanopelagicaceae bacterium
TCCCATTTGGCGCGCGCTTTCGCTATGGCGAATCATTGCCGCAGGATCATCCGGGGAAATAATCAGTAGATCAAATTTTCCAGTCTTATCAATGATTGGGGCGAGTTCAATCTCGCCGGCTTCACTCATTGCGCCAGGGAAAAATGATGCAATCTGATTTAAATCATCATCGGTCGTCACTGTAAATGTCGCGGTATAAAGATCTTTCGAGATTTTTACATGGCTGGTATCAACACCATGTCTAGTTAGCCAAGCATCGTAATCAGGCCAGTCTTTTCCGACAGCTGCAATGAGGATGGGATTTAATCCAAGGGCGCCCATTCCGAAAGCAATATTCGCACCAACTCCCCCACGGTGAATATCTAAGCCGTCAACGAGGAATGAAAGTGAGACGTTATCGAGGGATCCAACGACTAGTGAATCAGTGAACTTCCCAGGGAAGGTCATTAAATGGTCGCGGCCTACTGAGCCTGCAACACCAATTTTCATCGACAACTAAAGCTTTACTTTGTTGCTTTTGCTTTTAGTTAAATGAATCGCCGCAAGCACATGAGCCTTGGGCATTTGGATTATCGATTGTGAAACCTTGCTTTTCGATTGTGTCCACAAAATCAATTGAAGCGCCCATCAAGTACGGGGTACTCATCTTGTCGGTTACGACCTTGACGGAACCAAATTGAGTGACGTTATCGCCATCTAACGCGCGATCATCGAAATAAAGTTGGTAGCGAAGACCTGAGCAGCCACCAGGTTGAACCGCAACGCGAAGACTTAGATCATCGCGACCTTCTTGAGCTAGAAGGGCAGCAACCTTTTCGGCTGCTACATCTGTTAGCAAAATGCCGGTTGAAACGGCTGATGTGATTGATACATCTACTGATGATTGGCTGGTTTCAGTACTCATAAATCAAAGACTACTCCATAATGATCCCGTGAGCGCGACGAAACTTTCCGAACTCTTGTTGCTTGGCCAAGGCCGGGATCTGCAGAGCGAACGTGGCGTCTCCTGCAATGGCGAACTACCCGCAGCAAGCGAGCCTGGATTAGTCGAACGGGCCAAAGTTGCTCGAGCGGCACTTGGAACTCGTGCCATGGTTCTCGGCCACCACTATCAGCGCGACGAAGTTATCGCCCTTGCCGACATAACCGGCGACTCCTTTAAATTGGCGCAAGCCGCGGAAAATAATTCCAGCGCAGAATTCATCTTCTTCTGTGGCGTTCACTTCATGGCTGAATCCGCGGATATTTTGACCAGTCCAAATCAAAAAGTAATTCTTCCGGATCTAGCTGCCGGATGTTCGATGGCCGATATGGCAACAGCCAATCAGGTTGATGCTGCTTGGAAAATCTTTGAAAAGCTAGGCATCGCAGGCAAAACGATTCCTATTACCTATATGAATTCATCTGCTGCAATCAAGGCTTTCACCGGAAAGCATGGTGGCGCGGTTTGCACATCGTCCAATGCCGAACGTGCCATGAGTTGGGCTTTTGATCAGGGCGAAAAAATATTCTTCTTGCCTGATCAACATCTAGGTCGAAATACCGCGGTGTTAAAACTTGGCCTTTCTCTCGAAGATTGCGTCCTTTGGAATCCGTGGAAAGAGAACGGTGGCTTAACCGATGCTCAAATCCAGAGTGCCAAGGTAATTCTCTGGCGCGGTCATTGCTCGGTACATGGTCGTTTTTCCTTAAACAACATCACTGAAATGCGTGCAAAACTTCCTGGCGTTTCAATACTCGTACATCCAGAATGTACTCACGAAGTTGTCTCAAATGCCGACGTTGTCGGAAGCACTGAAGCAATTATCAAAACAATTGAAAATTCCCCTAAAGGAAGCAAGTGGGCTGTTGGAACAGAATTAAATCTGGTTCAACGTTTAGCTAATAAGTACCCAGATAGGGAAATTCACTTTCTGGATAAGACTGTCTGCTACTGCTCGACAATGAATCGGATCGATTTGCCACACCTCGTATGGGCGATGGAATCTCTGGTTAATGGCCGTTTGGTTAATCAAATTACTGTCGAGGCCGAGACTGCAAAGTACGCCCATATCGCTCTCGAGCGGATGCTCGCCCTGCCTTAAATCCCAATCTTTACCCGCTTTATTGTTAGTATTTCGGCATGAGCGAAAAAACTCCAGATAAGTCAACTAACAAGGGCAAAGCAACACCAAAGCGTAAAGAAGCTGTTGCCAAGACCAAAGTAAATTCAATAACCGCACCGGTTACCTCTGCTAGCAAGAACCGCGACAAGGCTGCACTTCGTGCGGCTCGCGCTGAAGCTCGCGCGGCATACATGCGCGGTGAAGAACACGCACTACCTGCCCGCGATAAAGGTCCAGTAAAGCGTTTCGTTCGCGACTATGTAGATTCAAAGCGAACCATTGGCGAATATTTCTTGCCAGCAATCATGATCGTTCTAGTTTTGACACTTATTCCAAACCGCGGAGTTCAACTTCTGGCGATTCTCTTCATGTACACCGTAATGCTTTACTCAATCGTCTCTGGCTTCTTCTTCTCACAAAAATTGAAGAAGGTTATAGCCGAAAAATTCCCGAACGAATCGACAAAGGGTCTTGGCATGTATGGCTTCCTGCGTTCAACACAGATGCGCCGGATGCGTGCTCCAGCACCACAAGTGGATCGCAAATCTAAGTAACCCCGAGAGGCGGAGGTAGAAAATGAAGAAATTTCTATTGGTTGCCATCGCAACATCAACTTTGATGTTGAGCACTCCCTTAGCTATTTCTCACGCAGATACTCCGATGCCAACACAATCCATCTCACCTCGCGGGGAAGATGACCATCAGGGCCCGCGCGACCACATCCGCGAAGAGGAGCATGGCTTTGAAGGAGCTGGCATGTTCCTAGTCGGCGGCGCCGTAGTAATTGCAGTAGGACTCGCCTTCTTGATCGGCCGTCGTTCCAATAAATCTAAATAATTGGTGATAGTTTTCAACCGCTGAAGAAATTCAGTAGCAATTGGTTTAGCGAAGTCCGGTTTAATTCCGGCGCTGTCCCGCAACTGTAGATGTTTTAAGCGTGTAAACGTAAAAACTTAGCCAGGTCGCCTAACAAATTGTTGTTGTATCCGACCTCGGAGGAAGGTCGGGCCTTCAAAAGC
>DAIOGD010000119.1:0-3639 GCA_036745395.1 Candidatus Nanopelagicaceae bacterium
CCTTTGCCTTTGAGAATTGCAGGCGCGCATTTCTCTACCCGAGATTGGCGCGTCGCATCTTGTTTGGCTGAGTCAAAGTGAAGAACATAGGCGCGTTGGCGACCTGGCGTTAGTTTCTTAAACGCAGGAGCTAGGCCGCTTATTTTCTTCATGTATTTAGCAATATCTTCCGGAATCACTAGTTCTGTTGGCTTCTTCATTTCAACCTTTAGGCCAACTTCTTCGATCTTAATTGCTTCATTCATAAAAGCCCTTATCACGGCCTTCTGCTTCGTGATTTCTTTCAGATTTTTGAAGCGGAATTGGCGGGCTGATTGGACGTTAGCCGTTTGCTGAATCAAGAGTTTCTTGGGATCTTTCAATAGGGCACCTTTAAGAAAAAGAATGGCGCAATATTCCTTAAATCCATGAATCAGAAATACGTTTCCACTGTTCAAGGTGTAGCAGGGATGCCCCCACTTCATATCCTCAGTCAGGCCAGTTTTAAGTGCTATTTCCCGCAACTCAATAAACTCATCGTGCCAACGCTCCTCTTTTTTAATGTAAACGTCGACTCGCTTATTTTTTACCATTCAATAATTCTACGTTCTTCCCAAAGGAAACCGGTCTTATCAACAGTGGGATCAAATGTTCTTGTTGCTAACCAGATTGCAGTGTCGGCACCTTCTTCAACCGAAAGCGGTGCATCAGGTCCGCCCATATCTGTTCTGGTGTGATTAGGGCAGATTGCATCAACTAAGAATCCACGTTGCCCATGCCCCGTTTCGTGTGCCAAGTTACGGACTAATGCATTCACGCCAGCTTTACTAATTCGATACGGCGCTAATCCCCCAGCGTTTCCAGGACCGGACATTCGACCCAGGCAAGCTGAATAAATTATTACTCGGCCATCTCTTGCCTCGGCCATTTTTGCCCCAAGAATGTTGAGGGCAACAAAAACCGAGTCAAGATTAATTGCGACAACACGGCGCCACTCTTCCAGAGTTGTCTTCAAAGTCTTTGACATCTTCTCGCTCATTACGCCATGGGCTAAAACAACAATTTGTGGCGTTCCAAAGGTTTCTAAAATCTCGCTAAATAATTTCTTGGCGGCTTCTAGATCACTTAAGTCAACCGCACGGTAATCGCAATTAAGTTTTGCTGCTGATTCTTTAAGTCGCGCTGGATCTTTTGCTACTAAAACAACTTTGTGTCCTTCGGCTACCAAGGCTCGCGCTGTCTCAAAGCCAAGTCCGCGAGACCCGCCTGTAACTATTGCAACTCCCATTAGGCAACCTTACTCAATCGGCAATTACATTTATAACCCGTTTCAGCTTACTTTCGTTAAGATTAAGTGTGCTTTCAAATGTCTTGACCTTTGCCTTCTTCACACTAATTGGGCTAGAGATCAGGCAGGGTCTAAATAAGCCTAAGGAATTAGTCTTCCCGGCTCTATGCGCAGCGTTTGGAATGTTGGCTCCAGCAATAATCTTTATATCGCTCAATCCTGGTTCTAATTCTTGGGCAATCGCCATGCCAACGGATGTCGCGCTAGCTATCGGGGCACTTTCAATTCTGGGGAAGCGAATAAACCCATCGATAAGACTATTCCTTATAACCCTTGCAGTAGCGGATGACTTCTTTTCGCTAATTGTGATTGCAATTTTCTTTGAAAAGGACTTGCACCTCTCAAGCGCCCTTTATACCTTTGGTGCTGCTCTTTTAGGTGCGTTAATTCCTAAGAGAGATCAACTAATTAAATATTTATCCCCTCTAATCACCTTTATCGTGATTCCAATTTACATTTGGATAAATCTTTTGGATCACATTAACTTCGGGCAAGCTGGTTCCAAAGTCAGCCTAGTGCTGATCACTTCGAGGGTGCTTGGAAAATCTATTGGCATACTTTTAGCGGCATGGTTGCTTGATAAGTATTCAGCTTTCAAACTTCCAAGGAGCCTCAACTTAAAAGAAATCTTTGGTGTGGGACTACTGGCTGGAATGGGAATGACAGTGGCGCTAGTGATTTCGAAAATTACATTATCCAGTTCGCGGGAAATAGATCAAGCACGAATTGGCTTACTGCTATCCGCCGTGATCTCTGGCTCATTGGGAGTGTTCTGGCTACGTATTTGAGAATCAAATGTTGTAGTCCACGTATTTATTCTTTGATACAGATTTTGTAATAACCTGATTAGCGCCAATCGTGCTCATTGAACCAATTGTGATATTTCCAAGCACTTTGCTTCCCGCACCAAGGCGGACACCATCTTCGATCGTTGGGTGGCGCTTACCCTTATCGCCAGAAACCGCTCCAAGAGTAACTCCGTGATAAAACGTTACATCGTCCCCAACGATCGCGGTCTCTCCAATCACAACTCCAACGCCATGATCGATAAAAACTCGTCTACCGATCGTTGCGCCGGGATGAATCTCGATACCAGTTCTACTCGTCGTCAATTGCGCAAGTATTCGCGCAATCAATTTGAACTTATGATTCCAAAGCCAATGTTGGACACGATGTTCCCAAAGTGCGTGTACTCCTGGGTAGATTAAGAAAACTTCTAACCGATTCCGCGCAGCGGGATCCCGTTCCAAAACGGCATTTAAATCCTCGCTGATGCGACTAAACATTTAATTAAATGCTTGCCGTACTTGGCTCTTCGATGAAGTCCTTATAAAGCGCGGTTGATAGATAACGCTCACCGAATGATGCGCAAACCACAACGATAATCTTCCCAGCAAACTCTGGACGATTAGCAACTTGTGAAGCGCCCCAAAGCGCAGCTCCGGAAGAGATACCAGCAAGAATTCCTTCTTCTTGTCCTGCGCGAATTGCCCAGGCAAAAGCTTCTTCATTTGGTGCACTCAAAATTTCGTCATAGATAGATGTATCTAGAACACCTGGAACAAAGTTCGCACCGATACCTTGAAGTGGGTGAGGTCCTGGTTGGCCACCACTTAATACTGGTGAAGCTGCAGGTTGAACTGCGAAAATTTTGATATCAGGATTCTTTTCCTTCAGGCGTTGACCAACACCAGTGATGGTTCCACCAGTTCCAACTCCCATGATGACAGCAGCGACTTTCCCATCAGTGTCACGCCAAATTTCTTCAGCTGTTGTGCTGCGGTGAATTTCTGGACCTGCTTGGTTTTCAAACTGGCGCACCAATACGCCACCTTCTTCGCGACCAATCTCTTCTGCCTTAGCGACTGCGCCACTCATGCCTGATGCAGCAGGAGTCAAAACAAGTGTTGCGCCAAATGCGCGAAGTAGGGCACGACGTTCTTTCGACATTGACTCTGGCATTGTCAGCACAACTTTGTATCCACGAGCAGCACCAACTGACGCAAGTGCGATTCCAGTGTTTCCACTTGTTGCTTCAACGATGGTTCCACCAGGCTTTAATTCACCTGACTTCTCTGCAGCATCCACCATGGCGATTGCCAAACGGTCTTTAACTGAAGATGTTGGGTTATAAAACTCGAGCTTGCCAACTACTGTGGCACCGTAACCCTTAAAGATTCGTTGAAACTTAACTAATGGAGTGTTGCCGAATACTTGGCTGATATTGTCATAAATTTTCATGTCGTGACTTTAACAATTTCGGCAAAATAGTTCTTGCAAAGGATTTCTTAATGAGAATCATTCGCATCTAG
>DAIOGD010000120.1:0-3600 GCA_036745395.1 Candidatus Nanopelagicaceae bacterium
TCCCACAACTTTAACGCTCTCAATAGCCATCAAGAAAAGCGCTACCGGCAACAAATCAAAGCTGCGCTTAAAGAACCAAGGTGTTCCCTTAATAACCATCCAAGCAATCTTCTGACGACGAGAATAAGTGACCGTGGCTTCCCGCTTCGGAGTTTCAACCTTCCAACCACGACCCGCTAGCGCCGAAGCCATCTCGGTTGCAAGCAAGTGATGTCCTAACGGGCCCGGATGCATCCGGTCCACATGCCAATTACTTAGATCGTGCACATCTGGAATCTCGCGGGTACGAATTAAAACTAGATCCAATTCATTAGCGAGCTTTTGATAAACCGCATTTACCGCTTCCACGCGACGACGCAAGACCCGCTTTAATAACTTTGGAATCGGAAGCAATCTATTTGGATCATGTAATTCAAACATAATTACTTCACTGCCTTGGGCCATTAATTGATCACATGTTGTTCGAAGGTTTGTATACAAAGTGTCTGGGTCAAAGCCGTTGCGAAGTAGATCATTTCCACCCGCAATGACCGCACAAATATCTGGTTGCTTCTCTTTTACTAGTGAAAGTTGAGTAGTAGCTACCTCATCTGATTTCGCACCTGGACGTGCAAAATTTAAATATTCACAGTCCCATTGGAAACTATTGGCTAAGTAGTAAGCCCAGCCCCTTGTAGAGCCATCTGGCATCTCATCGCCAGTGCCGTAAGCCGCGCTATCTCCGATTACCGCAAAAGTTAACTTGTTCGCGTTAGCAGTTGCGCTCATCGTTAGCTCGCTTTCAGATGTCTTTTAGTAAAGCCGCGAGGCGCCCCGTGACCGATCTCTGAAATTCCATGAACCGCCAGCATCTTGTTAACACTATTTTCCCAAGGCATTTCATCGGCAACTTTGCGCGCGCTAATTCGCATCTGCTTATTTCCAATTACTTGCATCGCAGCATCGGCAAATGACTTTGCATCATCTTTAGCGACGGCACCTGCTGGATGCATTGGATCTGAAATCAAGAATTCCCCAACCGCGCTCGAGCTACTTGATACAACTGGAGTTCCAGATGCAAGTGATTCAAGAGCCGCTAAACAAAATGTTTCAAGCGGTCCAGGTGCAAATGACAGGTCTGCGCTAGCAAGAATTGTTGCCACTCGCTTTCGATCGCAGATATAGCCAAGGGTGTCGATTGGATAACCCAGAGCCAGCTTTCGAATCTTCTTCCACATCGGGCCAACACCGATCATTACTAACCGGGCATTGACTCCACGGTTACGAAGTTCAATCAAAGTTTCAACCGAGCGTTGTGGTTCTTTCTCTGGCGAGAAACGACCGCAATGAACTAACAAGACCGAGGCGCCCTTTAATAATTCCGCGCGCTTGGTTTCAGAACGATTGCTTGGATCAAAGGTATCCAAGTCCACACCCAACGGCACGCGAACCAAATTCTTCACCTTGATATCTTCAAATTCCTTCGCAGCAAAAGCAGTCGTAGCAATCACTTGATCAAAAGTTATAGCAAGCCTTCGGTTGTGCCAATTAACAAAGCGATTGCGAATTAAAGAAGGCAACGGAATAAAGCGCTTTGCTAGACCGCGCAAAGTTTCATGGCTAAAGACCACAGTCGGAATCGAATTCTTTCTGGCCCAACGTCCTACGCGATTTAAAGTAAAGCGATCAGAGACTTCGATTCGATCTGGTGAAAGTTCTTTTAAAATCGTAATTAACTTACGATTATTTTTGATTAATTGATATCCCCCGCTACCAGGCAAAATAATGCTCGGAACCGTGATCTTTTTGCCATAGATCGTCTCTTCAAAGTAAAGCCTTGTGCCCGGAACTATGTAAATAAATTCATGGCCATACTTCTGATAACCGCGGCCAAGTTCATGAAGGGTGGTCTTGATTCCACCGCTATTCGGCCCATAGAAGTTAGCAATATGAACGATTCTCATGCCACGCTCCCTGATATTTTCGCTAGGTTATTTCGGTTATTTTCGATTAACTCTTGATAGTGATTTAGCAATTGATCATTCACAAACTTCCAAGTGCGCATTTCAACCGAGGCCCGAGCATTGCCACGCATCTCATCGCGATCATTACGCAATCTAAAGTGCAGAACCGCGGCATCTAATTCGTCGCTACGGTGGGTATGAATCACATATCCGGTAACGCCGTGTGTAACTAAATCTGCCGGCCCGCCAGTTGTTGGAACAACACACGGAGTTCCAGATGACAAAGCTTCTTGAACCGCTTGGCAAAATGTTTCATTCGGTCCTGGGTGCACAAACAGATCGAGTGAGGCATAAATTTGCGCCAATTCATTGCCGGCCTTAAAGCCCATAAAGATCGCATCCGGTATCTCTTTTTCTAACTTCTCTCGAGCTGGTCCATCGCCGGTAATAACTAATTGCACATTTGGATCTCGTGCAATAAATCGCAAGTCATAAACCCGCTTCTCATTTGCTAATCGACCAACATAACCGACAATAGTTTTCTTGCCGCTTGGATCCCAAAGCTTTCGAAGCGATGATGAATATGCATTTGGATGAAATAGTTCGGTATTTACTCCGCGTCGCCATAGGTGAACATTTTCGACGCCTTGATCCGTTAATTCGCGACAAGCAGAACTAGATGGCGCCAAGGTGCGATCGGTTTGGGCATGAATCTTGCCAACCATCTTACGAAGCGCACTATGCGCCAAAGTCATTCCGTAATGCTTTGCAAAACCGGCGATATCGGTTTGATAAACCGAGAGCGTTGGCACCTTTAACTTCTTTGCAATTCGAGATGTGTAAGCACCCAATGCAAAGGGCGATGCAATATGTAATACATCCGGTGCAAAGCCATCCAAGATGTGTAATAACTTTCGTGAAGGAAGCCCCATCGGCATTCCGACCGGTAATACATTTTGCACTTGAAGTGCGTTGATGGTCTTTACCCGGTGCCCGGCATATTCCGACGGTACTTCCCCGCCTTCTGGGGCGATCACAAGGGCTTGGTGGCCGTTGTCGCGCAAGGTTTCGAGAACCCGCAATACTGAATTAGTTACGCCATTTACTTGAGGCAAGAAGCTCTCAGTAACCACCGCAATTTTCATGGCAACAATATGACAAGCAAGCCAAACTTGACGCCCCCATTGAGGTTACAAGTTGTTGAAAGTCAGGTTAACGCTTGGAACTAGCTAAGCACTAAAGAACGAGCGATTTACTTCTTACCCTGGTTTGCCACCGCTTCGATAGCGGCCGCGGCCGCAGCGGGATCTAGATATTCCCCGCCCTTCTTCACTGGTTCAAAGTCAGCATCAAATTCATAGAGCAGTGGAATTCCGGTTGGAATATTCACCGCAGCAATTCCTTCATCCGAAATGCAATCGATGTGCTTAACCATCGCGCGAATTGAATTCCCATGCGCGGTAACCAAAACGGTCTTACCCGCAATTAGATCCTTGGTGATTTCCCCAGTTAGGTAAGGAATCATGCGATCGACAACATCCTTAAGACATTCGGTCTTTGGCATCGCACTTCCTAGATCGGCATAACGCGGATCTTTGCTTTGCGAATACTTATCGTTGTCATCAATCGGTGGTGGTGGCACATCAAAGGAACGACG
>DAIOGD010000121.1:0-3509 GCA_036745395.1 Candidatus Nanopelagicaceae bacterium
GTTCACAATCTATGTTCCAAAACCCAAATGTGAAGTTTGCATCGATAAATATCACCGAACACGATGCAATCAAACAAGGTGCAACAGCAATTTTGGCTGATGCCAAGCTTTCAATTATTGAATTGAATAAGGCTATTGCCGGTTACAAGATTCCTTCTGATTGGTCAGCAAAAATTAATACTGGCGTTGCTATTTGGACAAAGCAATTGTCGGAAGCAATTAACCCAGATGTCGTCTTTGATAAATCAACCCTTCCAGATTCACCGGTAACAAATGCGGTGCTAACCCAAGGTCAATTAATTGGCTTAATGAATGAACACCACAAATCCGGCGATGTAATTATCGCTGCAGCCGGAGGAGCACCTGGTGATATCCAAAAGGCATGGGATGCGACAAATGGAAAGTTTGCTCACCTTGAATTTGGTTTCTCATGTATGGGTTACGAAATCCCAGCCGGCATGGGCGTGCGACTTGCAACCCCAGATAATTCAAAACGAGTAACAGTATTTATTGGCGACGGCACCTTTGTCATGGCACCAACCGAACTTGTAACGGCATGCCAAGAAGGTCTACCAATGACCGTTGTGATTTCAGAAAATCACGGATACCAAGTTATTCGAAGATTGCAGATGTGGCGCTCGGGTCATCATTTCGGAAACGAATTTAGATATCGCGAGAATGGTCCAACCGTCGCACAGGCAGCTGCAAAGGGCGGAACTGCGCCACGTCTTGAAGGAGATTATTTGAAGATTGATCTCATAAAGATGGCGGAAGGTATGGGCGCAAAGGCGATCTATGCAACAAGTGCAAATGAAGTTCGGGAAGCGCTAAATTCCACAAGAAGTGAGGTGGGCCCAGTTGTAATTGTTGTTCCAACAATCCAACATGCAAACCTCCCAGCATCAAATGTTTGGTGGGATGTTGCTCCAGCTGAAGTCTCAACCCAACCTTGGGTTGCAGAAGTTCGCAAGGAATACGACGCTGGTCTTTCAACTCAAAGGTGGCATGCGTAAATGCAATCACCTTTAAGTAATGGAAAACTTCGAACGCTCTTGCGTTCGGGTGCGCAGACCTACGGCACTTTCTTAGGTTTAGGTACGCCACTTGCTGCAGAAATTGCGGCGGTAGCCGGTCTCGATTGGGTTCTTCTCGATCTAGAACACGGCTCAGCGAGTGAAGCCGATATTGGTCCAACCGTTGTTGCATCTGGCGCTTATGGAATCCCAACAATTGTTCGCGTTGAATCTAAGGAGCGAATCCGTATTGGACGGGCCCTTGATGCTGGCGCTAGCGGAATTATGGTCCCGCAAATTCAAAATGTTGCTGAAGTTCACGATGTCATTAAGTGCATTAGCTATCCACCGAATGGAATCAGGGGAGTAGCGACCTATAACCGCTCGGCTCTTTGGGGAAATGACTTAAGTGGTTTAGAAGCAGGTAGCCAAGCGGCATGCATCATCCAAATTGAATCACTTGGTGCTTTGGATGCGGTTGATGAGATTGCTGCTATTCCAGAAGTAGATGTGCTCTTTGTTGGGCCGCTCGATCTCAGCTTTGCACTGGGCATGCCACGCGATTTTAAGAATCCAAAGTTTATTGCAGCAACCATGAAAGTAATCGAGGCAGCAAACAAGCATAAGAAAGTTGCCGGAATTGTTGCCCTAGATGCCGATGCGGCAGAAGAGCTTCGTGATCGTGGATTTAGGTTCGTCATCATTGGTTCGGATTCCACAATCCTGGCTAATTCAATTTCCAAAACCGTTAAGCAATTAAGGAAGTAGAAATGACAAGTTCAAAGAAGTCTGTCGGTGTTGGATTAATAAGCGTTGGGTGGATGGGAAAAGTTCACTCGCGGGCTTATCAATCACTTCCAATTGTTTATCCCGAACTTGGAATCAAGCCGCGCCTAGTTATTGCTGCAGATAATGTACAAGAGCGCGCTGATTATGCCGTTGAAGTTCTTGGCTATGAAAAATCCACTTTGGATTATCACGAAGTTCTAAATAACCCAGAAGTTGATGTCGTTTCAATCTGTGCCCCAAACTTTCTCCATGCTGAAATCGGTATCGCTGCAGCAAAGGCTGGAAAGGCTTTTTGGATTGAGAAGCCGGTAGGACGAAGTGCCGAAGAAACTGAGTCTGTTGAAAAAGCAGCGGAGGAAGCCGGAGTTGTTACTTCTATCGGGTTTAACTATCGAAACGCTCCAGCAGTCGAACATGCAAAGAAATTGATCGCTTCGGGCAAGCTAGGAAGAATCACAAATGTTCGCGGCACGTTCTTTGCTGATTATTCTGCTGAACCAAATGGCGCACTTTCTTGGCGCTTTATTCGAAAGTATGCAGGTAGCGGAGTACTTGGTGACTTGATGGGTCACTTGGCTGATTTGGTTCAATATCTAGTTGGGCCAATCGCAGAAGTAAGTGGAATAACCAAGACAATTATTACCGAGCGCCCAGTATTACAAATGGGAAGCGGAACTCACTTCGACGTAATCGAAGGTGGTGAGAAGCAACCAGTTGAAAACGAAGATTATGCCGGAGCGCTAATTCGTTTTACCGATGGCGCAATCGGTTCAGGTGCAGTTGGAACGATCGAGGCATCTCGCGTTGCAGTCGGTCCACGCGCAAGCTATACCTTCGAAATTTACGGAACCGAAGGTTCGGTTAAGTGGGATTTTGAGAAGATGAACGAGATCGAAATAGCAATCGGAAGAAAAGGCGAACACGTTGGGTATCAGCGTGTAATGGCTGGACCTACATTTGGCGATTTCAATAATTTCCAACCAGGACCCGGAACTTCGATGGGCTATGACGATTTGAAGATCGTTGAGGCTCGTAAATTCCTTGAAGCTTACTTTGGCGGCCCAAAGTTAAACTCAAACATCCACGATGCAGTATCAGCAGCGCGAGTTGTTTCCGCAATCGAAGAATCTGCCGAATCAAAGAAGTGGGTTGCCATCAAGCCAGCTGCTGGCACAACGGCTGCGATCAAGTAGTAAGAATGAATTCGAACACAGAGTTAATCGTCATTGGGCTTGGCCCAGTGGCGAGCTCTGTCGTTTCGCCAATACTTGGTTCAAATATTCGTTATATCGAAAATCCAACCGAAGCAGATTTCAAGATTGCCAGTGCTGCAATAGTTCGCGCCGCATACATTTTTAATAAATCAATTTTTGAAAAAATGCCGAACTTAAAAGTTGTTGCTCGCACGGGCGTCGGTACCGATCTTGTTGATCTAGTTGAAGCAGATTTTCGAAAGATTCCCGTAACAATTACACCTGGAAGCAACACGGTTGCGGTGGCCGAAGGGGCATTGGCACACATTTTGCACTTAGTTAAGCGACTTGGACCTCTGACAAAACTTGTCGCAAATCAAAAATTTAATCAACGAACAAAATATCCAGTTGGAGATTTGGAAGGCCAAACAATCGGGATAGTTGGCTATGGTCGAATCGGTAAGCAGGTTGCGAAATTGGCCGAGGCTTTTGGAATGAAAATATTGGCTTACGA
>DAIOGD010000122.1:0-3507 GCA_036745395.1 Candidatus Nanopelagicaceae bacterium
CGACCAAGTGCCCAGATTGCGGTACCAAACTTCGCGCAATGAGCGAGGGAGATGTTGATATCAGGTGTCCAAACACCCAATCTTGCCCCGCCCAACTTCGAGAGCGTATTTACTACATTGGATCGCGAGTTGGCTTAGATATCGACGTCTTGGGTTATGAAGCAGCTACCGCCTTGTTGCAAGATGGTTTGATTAAAGATGAATCGGATCTCTTCAATTTAACTTCGAAAGATTTGATTAAATCAGAATTCTTCACCAAAAAAGATGGCGAACTCGGTGCCAATGCTGAGAAATTCTTAACCGCACTTGAAAAAGCAAAGGGCAAACCACTTTGGCGAATTCTGGTCTCGCTCTCCATCCGCCATGTTGGTCCAACCGCGGCGCAAGCACTTGCAAAGGCATTTGGCTCGATTGCAGCAATTTCTAAGGCACCGGAGGAAGTGTTGGCGCAAACACCAGGTGTCGGACAGATCATCGCGCAATCAATTATCGAATGGTTTGGTGTTGGTTGGCATAAGGCGATTATCAAGAAATGGCAGGCTGCCGGAGTTGTGATGGAAGAGGTTGCAAAAGTATCGACCGATCCACAAACCTTGGCTGGATTAACTTTGGTTGTAACCGGATCGCTTATCGATTTCACCCGCGATGGTGTTAGCGAAGTCATAGCATCGCATGGTGGAAAGAGTTCCTCCTCGGTTTCCAAGAAAACCGATTACGTAGTTGTGGGGGATTCACCGGGATCTAAATTGGCGAAGGCGGAAGAACTTGGGGTTCGAGTTTTAAATGAGAGCGAATTCAAAAAGTTGTTAGCAGGTGGCCCTGCGGCTTTAGGGTAAAGTTCCACCCATGATTACCGCAGCCGAAACAGTTCGCCACCTCTCAGCCCCACCAGTATTTTTCGGGCTATTTGCATTTGGTGTTCTTTCACTCTGCTTGTACCTAGTTCTACGTTTAGACCGGGATTAATCCCATCTCAAAAGTAGGAATTCTCGGCGGTACTTTTGATCCGCCTCATCTAGGCCACCTTCACATCATTGAAGTTCTTGCTAAGAAATTTGAACGCATCATGATCATTCCAACTGGAGATCCATATTTGCGCGATACCAAGCCAGTTGCTTCACCAGAAGATCGCTTAGCGATGTGTTCGGCAGCGCTAGAAGATCTACCCGATGAATTACAAGAAAAAGTTGTTGTTCTAGATATTGAAGTAACGCGCAAAGGTGCGACATATACATATGACACATTGCAATCACTACGCGCCTTCTTTCCCCGCGATGAATTCACTCTAATTCTTGGCAGCGATGCGGCCACGACTTTTGATAAATGGAAGCGCGCCAAAGATTTGCGAAAGCTTGCCGATGTTCTAGTTGTTCGCCGGCCAGGCGATAAGAAGAGTGAATTTAAGGAACTTGAAATTCAAGCGTTAGATATTTCTGCTACCCAAGTTCGCGCAGATTTTGCCGCATCAAAAACCCCCGAATCACTTTCACCATCTGTGCTTCAATATATAAAGGAGCACGGTCTATATGGCAGCAAGTAATCAAGTAAAGGCGCTGGCACAAAAGGCGGCCGAGGCGGTTTCAGAAAAACTCGGAACCGACATCATCGCTCTAGATATGACCGATCAGATGTTGCTCTCGGAAGTATTCCTAATTGCCACTGCTCAAAACGAACAACAAGCAGATGCAATTGCAGATGAAGTTTTTAAAAGGCTTTCTGAAATAGGCGAGAAGCCGATTCGCAAGGAAGGAAAGGGTGCTTGGATTCTTTTGGATTATTCAGATCTAGTTGTGCATATCCAAACCCAAGAACTACGTAACTTCTACATGCTAGATCGCCTTTGGAATGATTGCCCTCGCCTCGAGCTACAGGTCTCTGAGGCGCGCTAAATGTCAGAACCGTTGCGTCTAGTTATTTGGCGACATGGCCAGACCGATTGGAATGTGTTTAATCGCTTCCAAGGTCATTCCGATATTCCGCTAAATATGGTGGGTGAATATCAAGTAACTCATGCGGCAAAGATTCTTTCAGCAATGAATCCGTCGCGAATCATCTCCAGTGATTTAGGGCGAGCAAAACAGACCGCGCAAGCGTTAGTTGAATTAACAAAGGTCAATTTGGAGATCGATCCAGATCTGCGCGAAACAAATGGTGGGCATTGGGAAGGTCGTACGGATGATGAGAATCGCGCACAAGATGGCGTTCGATTTACAAAATGGATTAGTGGTGAAGATATTCGCGCTGGTGAAATTGGCGAAACAAGGAGCGAAGTTGCAACAAGAGCTAGGCGTGCAATCGATCGGGTACTAGCTAAAGAAAATTCCGGAACCTTTGTATTCGTAACGCACGGCGGAGCTGCCAGATGTTTACTCGGCTCAATATTGAATCTGCCATATGAAAGATGGACCACACTCGGTGGCCTTTCAAATGCCTGCTGGTCGGTCTTGGAACCAAATCACCACGTAGATCGCGGCTGGACCTTGGTGGAACATAACGCTGGTTCGATCCCAGAACCGGTCTTTGGCGATGAACCAAATAATTAGATAAGGTCATCTCCTCAAGGTAAAACTTGGGAATTTTTCGGGGATATGGCGCAATTGGTAGCGCGCTTCCATGGCATGGAAGAGGTTAGGGGTTCGATTCCCCTTATCTCCACTTATGAAAACTAAATATAAAGCCGCGCAATACGTGGATGCCTTATCGATTCCACTTGGCTGGAGCGAAAATAATATTGCCGATTTATCCGGCAAGAAGTTTCTAATAACCGGTGCAACAAGTGGGCTTGGCGCACAATGTGCCGGGGTTCTATTACGTAAGGGCGCAGAAGTAATAATCACTGCCCGGGATTTGAAGAAGGCGGCAAAAGTTGAAGCCACCTTTGGAAAGTTTTCTGGTTCACTTGATGTGGTTGAAATGGATTTAGCCGATTTAGCTTCGGTTCGAGCTGCTGCTTCAACAATAAATAGCGGAATTAAGAAAAATGGCAAGAAATACGATGGCGTAATTTTAAATGCCGGAATTATGGCAACTCCATATTCATCAACTAAAGATGGTTTTGAATTGCAGATGGGGACGAACCATCTCGGTCATTTCGCATTTGCTGGTTTGATCCATAAGCAAATCGCCGGGCGGATTGTTAGCGTTGCAAGTCAGGCCCATCGCATGGGAAGTTTTGGTTCCAATTCAATCGATGACATAAGAGATCGTTGCTGCGGAGTTGGAAAGTATTCTCCTTGGGCGGCCTATGGATCTTCAAAACTTGCGAATTTGCTATTTATTTCCGAGTTAGAGCGACGTCGTTTGGCCAATAATTGGGAACTAACTCCCGTAGCGGCGCACCCAGGATGGGCTGCGACCAATTTATTTGGTGTTGCACCTGCGATGGCCGGAAAACATTTACAAGAAAAAGTCATGAATGAGATTAATAAAGTTTTCGCACAGAGCGCCGAAATGGGCGCCTTGCCACTACTTGCAGCACTACATTCCCAAATTTGATTGGTAGTTCAT
>DAIOGD010000123.1:0-3493 GCA_036745395.1 Candidatus Nanopelagicaceae bacterium
GTTTTGTTGGCTTGCCAGGATACGAAGCAGCACTTCGTCAGGTTTGTCGCCTAGAAGCGATGACCGGCTCACCAAGTGCCAAGATCGAAGTTGGCAAAGTTGTCGTTGAATTCGATTTAACTGGCGCGATTGACGTTGCTGCAGAACGGGCACGTCTAACAAAAGATTTGGCCACCGCTGAGAAAGACCGCGCCACTGCAAAAGTTAAATTAGATAACGAAGGATTTATGGCTAAGGCACCAATGGAGGTTGTACAAGAAATTCGCGCCCGGCTTGCGCAGACAACTGCCGACATTGAAAGCATCGCTTCTCAACTTGCTGCGCTGCCAGAAAAATAATGACAACACCTGAAGATATAGAAGTACTTGCAGTCGTAGAAGCCGCGCTATTAAAGCGTTGGCCAGAAAGCCGAATCGAACCTTCAATGGATCGAATTGCCGCGCTAGTTGACGCCCTAGGTTCGCCACAACTTTCTTATCCAACCGTTCATGTTGGCGGAACAAACGGAAAGACCAGTACCACCAGAATGATTGATGCGCTCTTCACCGAATTGGAATATCGAACTGGTCGATTCACAAGTCCGCATCTTGAGAGCATTCTTGAACGTATTTCAATCAAGGGAAAGCCAATCCCAGCGGAGGGTTTTATCGCGGCTTATAACGATATTGCCCTTTATTTAGATTTGATCGATAGTCGTCAACCACATCCCATTTCATTCTTTGAGGCGATCACCGCATTAGCTTTTGTTGCATTTGCTGAGTTCCCAATTGATGTCGGAGTAATCGAAGTAGGTATGGGCGGCGAGTGGGATGCAACAAATGTTGTACAAAGTGCGGTCTCGGTAATCATGCCTATCGGTTTAGACCACACTGAATATTTAGGGGAGACTGTCGAAGAGATCGCAGCAACGAAGAGCGGGATCATCAAACCAGAGTCGCATGTAGTACTTGCTGCGCAAGAACCTGAAGTTGCACGAATTCTTCTGGCAAAGGTTGTTGAACAATCGGCAATCCCATATCGCGAAGGAATCGAATTTACTCTCGATCGCCGAGATATCGCGGTAGGTGGTCAGATGATTTCAGTCAACGGAATCTATGAAAAATACGAAGATATTTTTCTGCCACTCCACGGTGCGCACCAAGCCCACAATGCGACGATTGCGATCGCAGCAGTGGAAGCCTTTTCGGGAGTAGCTCTCGATGTTGAATTGGTTCGTGAGGCGTTTGCGAAAGTAAGTTCACCGGGTCGCTTAGAAATTTTACACAGAGACCCAACTGTGATTGTCGATGCCGCACACAATCCGCATGGAGCTGCTGCGCTTGCAAATACTTTAGAAACAGAATTTGATTTTGAATCGGTCTTTTGTGTTCTTGCGGTTTTGGGGGAGAAAGATGTGATGGGGATTCTTCGAAATCTAGAGCCAGTGGTTGACCGTTTAGTTGTAACTCAATCATCGTCAAGCCGGGCCCTTCCGGTTGATAATTTATATAACGCGGCGGTTGATGTCTTCGGAGTGGATCGCGTTTATAAGGAAGCAAATTTGATAAATGCGATTACCTACGCAACCGAACAAGTTACGCTTCTGAATCAAGTAAGCGAAGGTGTAAGCGCGGTGGTAATTACTGGTTCAGTTGTAACAGCAGGAGAAGCCAGGACAACACTGCGAAGGATCGGAAGGGTTAGCGAAGAATGAGAATTTTGGGAGCAGCCGTTTTAGCTTTCGAAGCTTTTGTAATGGGCTTTGCACTTTTACTTGCAAAAGATAACCATGGATCGCTAGCCATAACCCTCGGAATAATTCTTATGATCGCTCTCATCCTTAATTCAGGAATCATGAAGCGAAAAGTCGGCTGGATTATGGGATCGATCTTTCAGCTTTCCTTAATTGGATACGGCTTTGTTGTAAGCGCGATGTTTTTCATGGGAGTACTCTTCGCTGCACTTTGGGTCGCCGCGATTGTTGTCGGCCGAAAGGGTGAGGCGATTCGCGCAGAATTGCTTGCTAATCCGCCGAAATAAAGCGAATTAAACAGATTGGCAACTGGCGATTAGACTGTGCCCGTGAGTACAGAACGCACCTTAATCCTGGTCAAGCCTGACGGAGTTCGTCGCTCCCTAGTGGGCGAGGTAATTCGCCGCATTGAAACAAAGGGTTATCAAATAACCGCACTAAAAATGATCACACCAACTCGCGATCTCTTTGCGGTTCACTATGCCGAACACGAAGGTAAGCCGTTCTACGAGCCACTTCTCGAATTCATGCTCTCTGGTCCAATCGTTGCAATGATCGCTGAAGGAAATCGCGTCATTGAAGGTTTTAGAAAATTAGCTGGAACAACCGATCCAACGACCGCCGAACCTGGAACTATCCGCGGTGATTTGGCTCGTGATCAAGGAACCAAAGTTGTACAAAATATTGTTCATGGTTCAGATTCTGTTGAATCTGCAAATCGTGAAATTGCAATCTTCTTCCCTGAACTGAAAGGTTAATAATGAGCAACAAAAACCAAAATCGAATGTCATTTATCGGTCGCGATATGGCAGTTGATCTAGGAACCGCAAACACACTTGTCTATGTGCGCGGTCGCGGCATTGTTCTAAACGAGCCAAGCGTTGTTGCTGTTAACCAAGATACTGGTGGAATCCTCGCAGTCGGTCTTGAAGCAAAGCGCATGATCGGTCGTACTCCTGGAAATATTGTTGCGATCCGTCCTTTGAAGGATGGCGTTATCGCAGACTTCGATACAACCGAAAAGATGCTTCGCTACTTTATTCAAAAGGTTCACAAGCGTCGTTACATGGCTAAGCCAAGAATTGTGGTTTGTGTTCCTTCAGGTATTACCGGAGTTGAACAGCGTGCGGTTAAGGATGCTGGTTATGCTGCAGGCGCCCGCAAGGTTTACATTATTGAAGAGCCAATGGCAGCAGCTATCGGTGCTGGCCTTCCGATTCACGAACCAACCGGAAATATGGTTGTCGATATCGGTGGCGGTACAACAGAAGTTGCCGTTATTTCACTTGGCGGAATCGTAACCGCGCTATCAATTCGCGTTGGTGGCGATGAACTTGATCAAGCAATTATCGATTGGGTAAAGCGCGAGTTCTCGCTTCTTCTTGGTGAACGCACAGCTGAAGAAATTAAGATGGCAATTGGTTCGGCTTACAAATTGCCTGGCGAACCAGATGCCGAAATTCGCGGTCGCGATTTGGCTACCGGTCTACCAAAGACAATTCGCGTATCAGCCGAAGATATTCGCAAGGCACTTGAAGATCCAGTAAACCAAATCATCAATGCCGTTAAGAGTACTTTGGATAAGACTCCGCCAGAGCTTGCAAGTGATTTGATGGACCGTGGAATTGTCCTAACAGGTGGCGGCGCATTACTCCGCGGACTTGATGAACGTCTACGTCACGAAACTGGAATGCCAGTGCATATCAGCGAACGCCCACTACAAGCCGTTGCTGAAGGTTCTGGAAAGTGCGTTGAGGAATT
>DAIOGD010000124.1:0-3479 GCA_036745395.1 Candidatus Nanopelagicaceae bacterium
GTTACTACGGTCATTTGATAACGCTCCACTGAGAATATTTGGCTTATTAGTCCAGGCCCGCGCATAGACGATAGCATTTTCCGCATGCGGGCAAAGTTCTTTCTTCTAGCTTCCGCCCTAATTGGCGGGCTTATTGCCACTCCCGCCCATGCGCTAACTCCAGAATTGAAATCTATTTCAGCCCCATGGGTTTACACCTATGCAAGTACTGAAACTCGCGGCACCGCACAAAACATTCAAGCCGCGAAGACCCCAACGCATGAATCACATTTAGATAAGCTTTCAAACTTCGTTGTTAATTTCAATACCGTTCCAGATCAATATCGACCTGCAATTCAAGCGGCGATCGATATCTGGTCACAGAATTTCAAATCAAGTGTCCCAATTAATATTGCAGTGAACTGGGAAAGAGTTTCGACTCCAGGCGTTCTTGCGGCAGCTACACCCGGAAAATTCCTAACTAACTTTGACAATATTCCAGATAAAGATCTTTGGTATGCCTCTGCCATGGCAAATGCATTAGCCGGAAAAGATTTGGATCCAACCCAACCAGAGGTAACAGTTCGCATTAACTCAATCAATGCCTCATCGCTCTATATCGGAACTGATGGAAATTGCCCATCGACACTTTACGATCTCGAATCGATGATCTTGCATGAACTCGGGCATGGTCTTGGCTTCCTATCTAATGCCGATTACTTTCCAATCTCTCAGGTCGGAAATATTCAACAACCAACCCCATTCGATGCCTACGCGCAAACAACTGATGGTCGACGGTTGATGGATCTTCCCGCGCCATCATTCGAACTTGGTACTGCACTAACAACTTCTCTTGTTTGGTCCGGCGCATTTGGAACTGCGGCGAATAACGGAGTAAAGCCAAAGTTGTATACGCCTTCGGTTTGGGAGCAAGGTTCTTCTGTAAGTCACTTAGATGAGAACACATTTTCACGCAGTGGACCAGATGCCGTTATGTCGCCAAACCTTGCCAGCGGTGAAGTTTTCCACGCTCCAGGTCCAGTTCTTCTTGGCATGTTGAAAGACATGATGGTGAAGCCACCAGCTGGAAAAGCTTCTGGGCTACCGGCGATAGTTAGAAATGCTAAAGCCTTGGTTGGAGATAGGTCCGCGGTTATCACCTTTGATCCACCAGTTAACTCAAGAACCGCGAAAGTTTCTGGATACACAATTACCGTTGATCAGACTGGGCGAAGCCAAACATTTACTGAATCTCCAGCTCTAATAACGGGCCTACAAAACGGAAGCTCATACACCTTTTCCATTATCGCCAATAATGAAAATGGAATTTCGGATGTTGTTACTACAAATAAAGTAACGCCCCAACCTACTTGGAGCACATCTACAGTTGATCCAAACGCCGATGGAAAATTCCTTGCAACTGGAACTTTTGGTGGAAACACTGTTATTGCCTATGCCGATAGCGCCCACGGAACGATAAAACTTGCTTCCTATATAAATAAAAAGTGGAACTTCCAAACAATTGATGGCACCACTACATCCGGTGGTCGGACTAGCGACAACGTAGCCGGAGCGGTATCGCTATGCGTAAGTAAGAATGGAAAGAACGACCAATTAAATCTTTTTTATCCTGATTTAGTCACCAAAGACCTCCGCTACGCCAAGTATGACGGGAAAAAATGGAATTTCTCAATCGTCGATGGAAATGCAGACAAGGTGCAGGATTATCGCGAGCCAATTAGAACTCGGACTGCAAGTGATGTAAGTGTTTCAAATGCGTGTGCCTACACACCTTCTGGTTTACAGGTTTTCTACCGCGATGAGAGCCAAGGAATTCTGCTTGGGGCAATTCAAGATAAAACCGGATGGCAATATGAGATCGTGGATGGCAACACCGCAGATAACAATCGCACAACTGGCGATGTTGCATTTCATCTAAAAGCAACGGCGATCGGAAAGCGCGTCTACGTTTTTTACGATTCCGTCCTATCAGTAAATCAAGCGCATCAACCACTTCGTGGTGAAGTGCGACTCGCTTACCGGGATTCGGGTTACCCAGAAGACTGGCAATATCAAACAATTCAGAGCAGTAGTGGGGCAACAATAATCGCTGGCTTTGATCTCGCACTTAGTGTGATTGGCAAATATATTTACGGTGCCTGGCTTGGTGCTTCTGGACCGGCAGTTCCAAACGCCGATCAAGTTCAGTGGTCGTTACTCAATAATGTGATTGCACCCCTTTCATTAACGCCAGATTATTTTGGTGCTCCTACAGCTCCGTTGGCAGTTGATGACAAGTACATTGCATTCTCCTGTCAGACCAGACTCTGTGTTGCAACCAAGGGCGATCAGAGCATCCAACTTGTTTCATCAAACGATTACAGCAATATCAAGGGCGCAAGTTGGCTTACGATAAATAATGTCAAATATTTATTGGTAAGCAATGCCGGCAAGCTATCGCTCTTACGCAAGCCCTAAGAAAAACAATCCATAACCATCGCTTTGCTCAGTAACAACTACTGGGCCTATTCCAGATTTATAAAATACTGCGAGTACTTTCCCTTGAAAATATTTAGCGCGAATTACAGTTCCAGCCTTGTTCCTTTGAATTAAAACTGGAGTTGGCACCTTTGGATTCCAGGTTGGAATTCCGGCGATCGTCGAGCTTGAAATATAGCTCTTCAGGGTTCCAGTTCCTACTTTTATAAGAGTCGTTGCGCTTGCTGTCGGCTTGGTAGAAGATTTAGAAAGCTTGCCGAAGTTTCCAAGCAAATCGGAATTTACAGTGAAATATTGATCATCGATTGAACCCATAATTTGAAGCCCGATAGCAGTTACAGAAATTGATCTAGGAACTATCAATCCACCACTTTCCATGTTGTAAGTAGCAAGTAGTTGTCCTGTGGCGCTTACTTTCCAAAGTGTTAGTTGAGTAAGGGATCCACCAGGGTTAAAAGTTGGTGTGACATTTACATTATCTACATTTATTGATTGGGTATCAGTTGCTGGTAATTGTGGATTGATCACTCCGCTTTGCGAGCCTACAATCCAAAGATTCCCGGTTTTATCAATGACGCCAGCAGTCGCGATTTCATCAGGCAATTCGCCGAGGTGAAGTTCCCAAACTTTGGTTCCAATGAAATCGTAGGAGGCGATATATCCATCACTTCCACCAACCGTCGAACTCTCTACGGTACCGATTAAAAATAAGGAAGTTGGGGAAATAAGCGCACTAGCTACTTGGTCGCCTTCAGCGCCACTCAATTTTGTTGTTACATCGGGTTTTGCCAAAGAAACTTTTATTGATTTCGGTACGACTTTTACAACTGGCTTTGGGGTTGGCTTTTTAGCGGCAATAGCGGAAGGAGTAAATGCTAAAAGTGTGGCCGCAAATAGCGCGGTCAAAACTTTTGGTTTCAAGCAAGTTCCTGTGAACGATCGCGAGCTGCAGTCATTGCAACTTTAATTAATTCTCCTAATTTTCCTTCACTGAACTTATT
>DAIOGD010000125.1:0-3432 GCA_036745395.1 Candidatus Nanopelagicaceae bacterium
TGATCGGCCGCCGCCTTATCTTGTGCATAAGTTAATTGCGCAAGTGCCAGAGCTGACTTTGCTTGGTTTAGTGAATTGAATAGCGAGGTGTTATCCAGCGTTGCGAGCATCTGGCCAGCACTTACTCGCTCACCAACTTTTACTGGGATCGAAGTAATTTGTGCAGAGACACTTGGCGAGACACCAACATCGCCCGGGCTAATCACAGTTCCTGATGCACTTACCGAAGAAGTTACATCGCCGGTGGAAACTACGGTTGAAGTAGTTGTTGTCTTTGCGGCCGCTGGATGGAGTGCGGACCAACCCCACCAACCAATTCCGAGAACTACTAAAGCTAGAGCCAGATTTATGGAAAGGATTCGGATTTGCGATTTACTCATGGAAGAAAGATAGGTGGAATAGGCACAAAGGTAGAGGGGTTTTCCCTGAGCCTAGGCTGAGAGTTTTACTGTGGGTAACTAGTTTGAGCGAGATTGGGTGCGGGCTTCACGAAGGCGGCGAAGGCGCTTTACCAACATTGGGGATGCGATCAAGGCATCTTCCCGGTCGATCAAGTTGTTTAGCAATTGGTAATAGGCAGGAGGCGCCATATCAAAAAGCTCTTTAATCGCTGATTCTTTAGCCCCGGCGAACTTCCACCATTGGCGCTCGAAATCAAGAATGCGAAGTTCGAGTTCTGTGAGAGTGCTCGGCGTAGATGCGGCCGAAATTTCTTGAAAACTCATAGTGGCTAAATTGTAGGAGCCTTGACCGACAAAGTGTGGGATTTAGAGGGTACTCAAAATTTCCTTTATATCTTCAATTTTGGTCCACGGGTTAACGATTGCAAATCGCAGAATCGGTTGGCCCTTATGGCCCGATGGTGTTACTAGGCCAATTTGATCGGCCAATAATTTATCCGACCACTTGTTGTATTCGTCCCAGCCCCAACCTTTTCTAGTGAAGGCAACGATAGAAAGTTTTGGTTCTATCAAAAGTTCTAGATTTGGATGTTCGGAAATTAATCTGGCCGCATCCTTTGCAACCGAGATGGTTTCCTCCATCGCCTTTGCATATTCCGCGGTTCCATTTGCGGCGAGTGAGAACCAAAATGGCAAGCCACGGGCACGCCGGGTTAAGTGAATTGCATAATCAGAAGGATTCCAATTCCCATCATCTTCAAGTGGATCTAAATATGCCGCATGTTGTAAGTGGGCCTTCTTTGCAATCTCCGGGTTTCGATAGATCAAGGCGCATGCATCGAATGGGGCAAATAACCATTTATGTGGATCAACAATTAGCGAGTCGGCTAATTCAATTCCATTAAACAATGGCCGCACACTTGGCGCGCAAAGTGCTGCAAGCCCATAAGCACCATCAACGTGAAACCAAATTCCATTTGCATTCGCAAACTTTCCAATTCCGGCCAAGTCATCGATGATGCCAAGGTTTGTTGTTCCAGCGGTTGCCACAATTGCAAATACTTTATGCGTTGGGTTGGCGCTCTCGTATTCGCGAACACTTTTCTCAACATCCGCGCCTTTCAATGAAAGGTCTTCGTGCGGTGCAATCAAAAGTGTTTCAACATCCATTACTTGCGCAGCTGACTTAATTGAAGAGTGTGCCTCGGCACTTGCCGCGATAACCCACCTGGAAACGTTTGGATATTTCTCTTTTGCATGGGCACGTGCGGCGACCAGGGCCGAAAGATTTCCAAGGGTTCCACCTTGTACAAATACGCCGCCGGCACTTGCTGGCAACTTTGCTAAATCACTTATCCAACGTAGCGCTTGGTTTTCGGCAAATACTGCGCCAGCTCCTTCAAGCCACGAACCACCGTAAAGCGCACTTGCCCCAACAACTAAATCAAAGAGAATTGAATGTTCACTTGGCGCAGATGGGATAAAAGCCAAATACTTTGGATGATCCGTTGAAATACATGCCTTTGCTAAAACTTCTTTAAAAAGTTCAAGCGTTTCATGACCACCCAAACCTTTTTCGGTAATCGTATTTCCAGCAAGGGCAAATAATTCTTCGGGCGACTTTGGGCCATCTAGCGGTGGGTTATCACGTAACCGAATAAGCGAATATTCCAGCACCTCTTTCGCAAGTGCTTCTACTTCAGAATTAAATTCGTGCACTTCTTACTTTCTTGCCCGCTTTGCCGCGGCCTTTGTTAAATTCTTTAACATCGTTGGAAAGATGATTGAATGAAATGGCAAGACAAAGAACCAATAGAGCTGACCGCCAAGGCCATGAGGTTGGAAGGTTGCGGTTTGTTCGACCTTGCGACGAACCTTGCCATTTTCATTTACTTCCGTAATTGAAAACTCCAGCCAAGCTTTGCCAGGCAAAATCATTTCGGCATAAAGGCGCAATAACTTTCCAGATTCAAGTGCTTCTACTCGCCAGAAATCTAAACTTTCACCAATACGTAAATGTTCTGGATCGCGACGACCACGACGAAGTCCAACACCACCGACCATGCGATCTAAAATCCCTCGGGCCCACCATAAGAAATCTGCGCCATACCAACCAGTGTCACCACCAATTGCTTCGATCGCTTGCCACAAATATTGCGCATCTGTATCAACAACTATTTCGCGCGAATCTTTATAAACCGTCTCCCCGGCCCAATCCGGATCGCCTTGTGCTTTCTGCCAAGGTGCTGCAAGCGCGGTTGCATCAGACCATCTGGTTTCAACATCGTGGGCCGAAACTTTGGAAAGCGCTAATTGAATCGCGGTTGCTAGCGGCAAAAGCCCTTCGGGTGGCGGTGCGATCACACCGCTAATCGAACGCTTTGGATCGGCTACAACTTCGCTGATCAAAGATCCGACAAGTGGCCGGGCCAAAGAAGTTGGAACCGGCGTAACTAAGCCAATCCATAAACTTGATAATCCTGGTGAAAGAACTGGCACCCTAATAATCCAACGTCGTCTAAGTCCCGATAACTTTGCAAAGGTTTGCATCATGTCGGAATATGACAAAACTTCTGGACCGCCAACATCAAAGATTCCCGACACCGGCTTTTCTAAATCTGCCGCATGAGTTAAATACCAAAGCACATCGCGGATTGCGATTGGTTGGGTGCGATTTGAAACCCACTTCGGAGTTGTCATAATCGGCAAGCGGTGGGTTAGGTGACGCAACATTTCAAATGATGCCGAACCAGATCCGATAATGATTCCGGCGCGAATCTCCATCACCGCAACTTTTCCGGAGGCCAACTCTTTTCCGGTATTTGCCCGCGATTCTAAGTGTTGCGAAATCTGCTTATCGTTTGCGATTCCACCTAAGTAAACAATTTGCGAAACTCCGGCAGCTTCGGCGGCCTTGGCAAAGTTTCTAGCCATAGCGGCTTCAACTTCATCGAAATTTGTTCCGGCATTAATCGAGTGCAATAAATAGAAAGCGGTATGCACTCCTTCGAGTGAAGCCAAAGTCTGGGAA
>DAIOGD010000126.1:0-3387 GCA_036745395.1 Candidatus Nanopelagicaceae bacterium
TAACCCTCTTTCCAAATGCCATTGCAGATATGCCGCGATCAATCCGGATGCTTCACGCCTAGATTTTGGTTCGCTATCGACAGCGCCATTCCAATCACCGGTCATTAAGTCGGCCATAAGTTGTAGCGTCTCTGGAGACGGTGTTGCCGCCGCCGATGGCTTGCAATCAACACAGACCGATCCCCCTCCGACAAGTGAAAAGTATTTATGTGGGCCAGGTTTTTCACATCTGGAACAAACCGTCATTGATGGCGCAAAGCCCGCAACCGCGAGTGACCGAAGTAAATAAGCATCAAGGATTAGCGACGAGTCATAAGTCTTATGCGCCAATGCTCGAAGCGCACCAACAACTAAGTTGAACTGTTGAAGTGCTGGTTCGTGTTCGTTTTCAGTAAATCTTTCGGCTGCTTCCAAGATTGAATTAGCCGTAGTCCAATCTTTGTAATCACCAGAAAGTTCCTCGCCAAAGTTTTCGATGGATGCAACCTCGGTAACGATATCTAGTGACTTTCCAGCAAAGAGTTGAAGATCGACATAAGAAGTCGGCTCTAAGCGCGCTCCAAATTTAGATTTCGTTCGGCGCACACCTTTAGCAACCGCTTTGATTCGTCCATGTTCTTTGGTGAATAAGGTGATTATGCGATCGGCTTCGCCCAATTTTTGGGTGCGAAGCACAACTGCTTGATCACGGTATACGGCCACGGAGTTACCGTAGCGGGAAGGGTTAGCGAAGTCCGCGATTTACTGCAGACACGACCGCCTTAAGTGATGCGGTGGTCGTACTTGGGTCGATTCCAACGCCCCAGAAAATCTTTCCGCCAACTTCGCATTCAAGATATGCCGCTGCCTTCGCATCGCCACCTGCGCTAAGTGCATGTTCGTAGTAATCCAGAACGCGAACATTTTTTCCTGGAAGGTAGGCATTCATTACATTTATAAATGCCGCAATTGGACCATTTCCAGTTCCACTTAATGAATGCAAAGTTCCAGCATCATCTAATTCAACGGTGAGCTTTACATCTTCATCCAAGTGCGAAGACTGTGACAAACCCTTCAAGCGGAATCGACCCCACTTGTTTTGCTCGGCCGGTAAGTATTCATCTTCGAATGAAGTCCAAAGATCGGTAGCTGAAACTTCGCCGCCTTGGGCATCGGTCTTTGCTTGAACTGCTTGGCTGAATTCGATTTGTAAACGTCGTGGCAGATCTAAGTGGTACTCGTTCTTCATCAAGTAGGAAACGCCACCCTTGCCCGATTGAGAATTAACTCGAATAACCGCGTCGTAAGAACGGCCAATATCTTTTGGATCGATTGGAAGATACGGGACTGCCCAAGCAATTTCATGAACATGTTTTCCAGCGCTCTTCGCATCCTTCTCAAGATGTTCCAAGCCCTTCTTGATTGCATCTTGGTGTGAACCAGAGAATGCAGTGAAAACTAAATCTCCACCGTATGGATGGCGCTCTGGGACGCGAAGTTGGTTGCAATATTCAACAGTACGACGTACTTCATCTAGGTCAGAGAAATCAATATGCGGATCAATTCCATAACTAAATAGATTTAAACCAAGAGTTACCAGGCAAACATTTCCCGTACGTTCGCCGTTTCCAAATAATGTTCCTTCGATGCGATCGGCGCCTGCCATGTAGCCAAGTTCGGCAGCGGCAACACCGGTTCCGCGATCGTTGTGTGGGTGAAGTGAAAGCACGATTGAATCGCGATACTTCAAATTTCGATGCATCCATTCGATTGAATCGGCATAGACATTTGGGGTTGCCATTTCAACGGTAGATGGCAAGTTAATTATTGTCTTGTGTTCTGGGGTTGGCTTCCAAACATCATTTACCGCATCACAAACTTCTAGCGCGAATTCCAATTCGGTGCCGGTATAGGACTCTGGTGAATACTCGTACGAGATCACGGTTCCGGGGACTAATTCCTCAAACTTCTTGCAAAGCTTTGCGCCTTCGACAGCAATGTTCTTTATGCCCTCTTTATCTAGTCCGAAGACGACTCGACGTTGAAGAGTTGAAGTCGAGTTATAAAGGTGAACCACGGCTTGCTTGGCACCCTTTAGTGATTCATAGGTGCGCTTAATAAGTGGTTCGCGGGCTTGAGTAAGGACCTGGATGATTACATCATCAGGGATTAAATCATCTTCAATAATCTTGCGCACAAAATCAAAATCGGTCTGGGACGCAGATGGAAATCCAACTTCGATCTCTTTGTAACCCATCTCGACCAATAACTTGAACATCGCCAATTTGCGCGGAGAATCCATTGGATCGATTAAGGCTTGATTGCCATCGCGAAGATCGACCGAACACCACTTTGGTGCCTTCTCGATTCGCTTAGTTGGCCAGGTGCGATCGGTTAAATCAACAGGAATAAAAGGCGCATATCGATGCACCGGCATTGTTGATGGAGTCTGCTTAGGGAAGTTCATAACTCCCCTAGATTACCGCAATTACAAAACGGGCAGATAACGGTCTAACTCGTAAGCGCTAACTTGGCGACGATATTCGGCCCATTCCGCCTTTTTATTGCGCAGAACATACTCAAATACATCTTCACCCAGGGCTTCACGGACAAGAGAACTCGATTCCATAGCGGTGATCGCCTCATCCAAATTGGTTGGAAGCATCTCTGGCTTTGCGCCGGTCTCAAGCTTGTAATTCTTTGCAACACCTTCAAGGCCCGCCGCAATAATTACCGCGAACGCCAAATATGGATTACATGCCGAATCAGGCGAACGAACTTCAACGCGAGTGCTGTTCTCCTTCTTTGGCTTGTAAGAAGGAACGCGAACTAGTGATGAACGATCGTTATGACCCCATGTTACAAATGCTGGTGCTTCTCCCCCGCCAGATAATCGCTTGTAGCTATTTACCCATTGGTTTGTAATCGCGGTGAATTCACGAGCATGCTTCAAGATTCCAGCAATAAATGCGCGACCAACATCGCTTAAACCAAGATCGCCCTTCTCGTCATGGAAAGCGTTTGCTTCGCCTTTAAACAAAGAGAAGTGGGTGTGCATTCCAGAACCAGGATGATCGGTAAATGGCTTTGGCATAAATGAAGCATGGAAACCTTGATCGAGTGCAACTTCTTTAACAACGTGACGGAAAGTCATGATGTTATCCGCGGTCGATAGCGCGTCGGCATATCGCAAATCAATTTCTTGTTGCCCTGGTGCACCCTCATGATGCGAGAACTCAACTGATACACCCATCGCTTCAAGCATCGTGATTGCTTGTCTACGGAAGTCATGTCCCACGGCCGATGGTGTTTGATCGAAGTAACCACCTGAATCAACTGGGATTGGTGCAACGCCAGGTTCTGGCGCATTCTTAAATAAGAAGAATTCCATTTCTGGATGGGTGTAAC
>DAIOGD010000127.1:0-3275 GCA_036745395.1 Candidatus Nanopelagicaceae bacterium
AAACCAATAATTCACGATGTCGTGTTAAGAGAAAGTGAAGTTAGATACACCCATGAGCCAAACCGGAGCCGATAAGCCAACCGAGGTAACCCGCGACTCGATTCGGGCGATGCGCCGCTCCTATGGCGAGGCCGGCCTGGAAGATAAAGATGTACTTGCCGATCCAATCGATCAATTTAAGAAGTGGCTCAAAGAAGCAAGTGAAAACATCATGATCGTTGAAGCTAATGCAATGGTCTTAGGAACAGTCTTTAACGAACAACCAACTTCGCGCACCGTCTTATTAAAAGATGTTCACCATGACGGTTTCACCTTCTTTACAAATTATGAATCTGGGAAAGCCGAAGCAATAAATCAAAATTCAAAAGTTTCACTTGTGTTTCCTTGGTATGCCATGGAACGACAAGTACTTGTTCGTGGCATTGCGACAAAAGTTTCTGCCGGAGAATCAGATGATTACTTTGCATCCAGACCTTGGGGTTCACAAATAGGTGCTTGGGCAAGTGCCCAATCAAGTGAATTGGATTCGCGCGAAACATTGGAGAAGAACTACAAAGACTTTGCCGCGAAATATCCCGAAGGCTCACGAGTCCCACGCCCACCGCATTGGGGCGGCTATTTGGTTAAGCCAACCATGATCGAGTTTTGGCAGGGCCGATACTCGCGATTGCACGACCGAGTGCGTTTCACATTACAAGAAAATATGTGGCATCGGGTCCGACTAAACCCCTAGGCTTACGGCATGAGCGATATCAAGATTCCAGATAATTTAAAGCCAGCCGACGGACGTTTTGGTTGCGGTCCTTCAAAGATCAGACCAGCGGCACTTGATTCACTTGTAAAGAGTGGTTCAACAATTCTTGGGACTTCGCATCGCCAAAAGCCAGTAAAGAACGTCGTTAATCGTGTTCGCACCGGTCTTACATCACTATTTAATCTTCCAGAAGGTTACGAAGTTGTTCTTGGAAATGGTGGCTCAACCGCATTCTGGGATATCGCAACATTTGGTTTAATTGAAAAGAAATCACAACACCTAGTCTTTGGTGAATTCTCTTCAAAGTTTGCCGAAGCGGCAAAGCAAGCACCTTTCTTAGATGAACCAACAGTTATCAAAGTTGAACCAGGTTCCCACCCAGTTGCCAAAGCGGAAGCCGGCGTCGATGTCTACGCACTTACCCACAACGAAACAAGTACCGGCGTATCAATGCCAATCGTTCGTCCCGCGGGTACCGAAGGCGCACTTGTATTAGTTGATGCAACTTCTGCTGCTGGTGGTCTTGATGTTGATATCTCCCAATGCGATGTCTATTACTTCGCACCACAAAAATCTTTCGCATCCGACGGCGGACTTTGGATTGCCATCATGAGCCCTGCCGCAATTGCACGCGTTGAAAAAATTAAGGCAAGTGGACGTTGGGTTCCGGCTTTCTTTGATTTAACAATCGCAATTGAAAACTCTCGTTTAGATCAGACTTACAACACCCCAGCACTTGCAACCCTTATCTTGCTTGCTGAACAAATTGAGTGGATGAATTCAAATGGCGGCTTGAAGTTTGCTGCTGGTCGGAGTGCCGAATCGTCTGGAATTCTTTATGACTGGGCCGAAAAGACCAGCTACACAACACCATTCGTTACTGATCCGGCACAACGTTCAAAGGTTGTTGGAACGATTAACTTCGATGATTCAATCGACGCCCTTGAAATTGCCAAGGTCCTTCGCGCAAATGGCATCGTAGATACCGATCCATATCGCAAGCTGGGTAAGAACCAACTTCGCATAGGTATGTTCCCAGCTGTCGAACCATCAGATGTCAAAGCACTTACTGCCTGCATCGATTATGTCGTTGCTGAGATGAAGAAGTAATACACCTTTGGTGGGTGTCAGAATTTAATGAATTACAAAGTACGGCGGATCGTTACGGTTGCGGTTTTAGCTGGGGTTACTCTGCTTGTTCTGATTAAACGCCACTAATTTATCTCTAAGTAAAAAGTAAGTTCCGACAGCGCCGAGTGAAGTAATTACTCCGCAAAGTGCGACGGTATGCCTAATCCCAATTGAATCCGAGAGCCAACCAATAAGTGGTGAACCAATTGGTGTGCCACCCAAGAAAATTAAAAGGTAGAGCCCCATAACTCGGCCCCGTAATTGTGGCGCCGAAGTTACTTGTACATAAGAGTTAGCCGAGATCATGGTGGTTAGCGCTACCAAACCACAGACCGGAAGAAATGCGGCATAGCTTCCATAATTTGGCATGAAGGAGACGATGAAAAGCGTTACTCCGAAAATCGCCGCCGAAAGCATGATGAATTTCGGACGACGCCTCCTATCTAATTTCGCAGCGATAATCGCCGCGCTGAGCGATCCGATAGCCAAAATACTTCCCAAAAATCCATAGGCTCCAGCATCTTTGTGAAAGATTTTGGTCGCGATGAGTGCGTTAAATATTTGGAAATTTAAGCCAAAGGTAGCGGCAAAGAATACCGTTGACATTAAAGCCAAGATATCCGGGCGAGATTTAACGTAAGCAAGTGCCTCGGAGATCTTTGGTTTTCCTTCGGGTGCTTTATTGCGGTGTAGCCGATCCTCGCGCATAAATAAAAGGGCAATCAGAACAACTAAATAAGAGGCCGCATTTAGTAGAAATGACGGACCGGTGTGAAAGGCCTTTATAAGTAACCCTGAAACACCAGGACCAATTAAGCGCCCGGCATTGAAGTTCGCTGAATTTAGCGAGATCGCATTTGCAACATCGCTCTTTCCAACAACTTCGGAAGTAAAACTCTGTCGAACCGGTGCATCGAGCGCGCTAAACATTCCAAGGGCAAAGGCCAGAACAAATACTTCAATCAAAGTTACGTGCTTGCTAACAACCAATAAGCCCAAAATAAGAGCCGATAAGCCACCGCCAAGATTGGTTATTAAAAGTAACTTCCGCTTATTAAATCGATCGGCCAGGACTCCGCTATACAAACTAAATAGAAGTGAGGGCAGGAACTGCAGCCCGGTAACTATTCCGAGTTCGGAGCCGCCTTTATGTAGATCGGTAACTACCAACCAATCTTGGGCAACGCGTTGGGCCCAAGTTCCGATATTAGAGATGAAGTTTGCCGCAAAGAAGATTTGAAAATTTCGATGGCGAAAGGATCTGAGTGATCCGGTATCCGATGCCATGATCGCACTCTAGTATGATCAGAATATGAAAAACGCAGTCCTTACAATATGGCTTGGCATTGTTGTATGGGCGATCGCGTTAGTCGTGGAGATTGCTAGAAAT
>DAIOGD010000128.1:0-3262 GCA_036745395.1 Candidatus Nanopelagicaceae bacterium
AGTTGGAACTCCAAGTTTTGGGATTCAACGGCAACGCCGTTCCTTCCTATCGAATTTGACTTTACTTATAAATAATTTCTTAACTGAGGCGGCCAATCGACTAGCAGCACCGCCTTCGATTTTCGCAACTATTTAAGCAAAATCTGTATCAAAAAATGCCCAATAGGGTTGCTAATGCCATCTATAAAATTATTGAAAGGTTTTTAAATGAGTACAAATGAAAAAGAAGATTCAAAAGCACAGATCGGAAATAAGACCTCTGGCTTCATCGTGGCAGGAATTGGCGCAATTGCATTTGCACTGATTTACCAATACATCTACCACCTACAGTCATTAAATAAGAGCGCGGCCGCATTGGGAATGCCCAAAATGGGAATGCAAGACATGAACAAGTTCTGGTCTTTCCCAATTCTTCAGGCTTCTGGTTTGGTTGGTCTTGTTACTGCATTTCTTTCCGTGCTTCTCGGATTACAACAATCAAGAAGAGCAGTTGGCTGGTTGAAGTTGAATTATCGAACGATTGACCAACTTCACCGTCAAATTGCCCTACTAACACTAGTTCTCGTTGTGGTTCATGCCATTGCAACTGCATACGACGCCATGGGAGACTCCTGGCGCACAGTTCTATGGTTCAATGGTTGGGCGAATGAAAAAACAGGTTGGCCACAAGCTGTTTGGGGATATGACACCGGAATATTGGCCTTCTATTTAATTCTAATTCTTGGCCCAACTTTCTACATCCGTAGAAAAATTGGTGTATCCCTATGGAAGTATGCGCACCGCTTTATCCTCGTGTTTTACATTGGTTCGGTTTGGCATGCCATGATCCTTGGTTTGGATATGAGCCATTACGGATGGATTCGCCCAACAGTTTGGATTCTGCAAATTCCTCTGCTTTGGCTGCTTGCAAGTCGCTTTAAGGAACTTGTTGAAAAAAATGCCACAGTCAAAACAAGCATCAAATATCTAACTTCACAGTTGGTTGTTGCAATTAGTTACTTGGCTATCATTGCCTCATTAGTGATTGTCCTAACAGGTCACTCTGACTTCATTGCCAACATCTAAAGGAATAGGGGAAAAATGAAAAAATTCATTCCGATTGCTTCCACTCTTATTGCAATTTCATTGCTAAGCGGGTGTGGAAGTAAATCAAGTGATTCAAGTATGAGCGGGATGAAAATGTCACACCCAACCGCTTCTCCTTCAAATGCCGGCATGGCAAGTGCTGCACCGGGTGGAGGATCTTTCCTTAGTCAACCAATTCCCGCAGATGTTATGAATACCCAACTCTTTGAAAGTAGTGGAAAGGCATTTTCGCTATCTTCTTTGATGGGGCAGACCGTCGTAATTGCAGATTTCTTAACTTCTTGTCATGAAATCTGTCCTATGACTACGGCAAACATGCGGCAAATCGGCGATGCTGTTGCGGCTTCATCCGCAAAGGGAAAAGTTAAAGTTGTTGAAATTTCTGTTGATGCAGGGCGAGATACAGCATCACGTCTTGCCGCATACAAGAGCTTATTCAATGATGACAATTTCACAATCGCTTCTGGCACGGAAGCAAATCTCAAGAAGTTTTGGGATTTCTTTGGTGCACAGGCAACGAAATCTCCGTATAGTGCCGCAGAATTGAAAAACCTGCCGCTTGATTGGCAAACCGGTAAGCCAAATACTTACGATGTCAGTCATACGGATGAAGTTGTGATTGTGGATGCCAAGGGTAATTGGAGTTGGCTAGACCTTGGAAATCCAAACCCAGGAAAGGCAACAATTCCGACAAAATTGAAGTCCTACCTAAGTGAAGATGGGTTAAATAACTTGGCGAAACCACAGGAACCAAGTTGGGATGCGAAAGCAGTACTTTCTGCGCTCAGCACCATTTCTGGAATAAAGGTAGGGGCTTAATAATGAATGGGCGAAAGTCATTAAGGGCAAGTAGCCCATTCCTTATCTTTATTTCCTTAACTGCACTATTTAGTTTCAGTTTGTCGTCGACCGCTTCGGCGCATACCGTATTAATTGCCTCATCCCCAGGTATTGATCAAAAGTTAAAGGCACTTCCAAACAAGATAACTTTGACTTTTGCCGACCCACTTCTTCAACTCGAGGGTAAGAGCATAAATCAGGTAACCGTTACAGATCCAATGAATATGAATGATGTTAGGGGCAAGTTAACGGTACATGGTGCGATTCTTTCAGCCGAACTAGGAGCTTCCATGAAAATGGATGGTCTGTACAAAGTGGATTTTCGGGTAGTTGCGCAAGATGGACATGTCGTTACCGGAACTTATAATTTCTATATCTCCGCGGCAGGAGATGCTTCAATTCCAACTAAGAGCGCGCTAGATAAGCAAAGCGGCATCTATAAATTTAGTTCAAACTCAGACTTCGCCCTTACGCCAAAAGGAGAAAGCTCGGCTTCTTTTGTTGGGAAATTCTCAATAGATTTGGCGAAGAATCAAATTTGCTATTCCTTCACAGCAAAGAATCTGAAAGATGCAACCATGATGCACCTTCACCCGTTGATGGCGAGCAATAAGTTACTTACCGTTTCAGATGAAGTATTTGTGAACTTGAATATTACAAGCCTGAACGCTTCATTGCCGGTTTGTACTAATTCTTCAAATGCGGCCTTAAACCAGATAGTTCGAAATCCAAGTCACTATGCGATTATGGTTCATACCGCGAAATTCCCGGATGGGGCAGCCGCTGGCCAATTAAAAGCGATTTAATCGTCACCCAGTGTTGCGAAGGCCTGCAGCGACGCCGTTGATGGTCAAAAGCAAGGCTCGGGTAATTAGCGGATCGATATCTGGGTTTTCCCGTACCTTATGAAGCAAAGTTATTTGCAATAAGTGCAGCGGTGAAAGATAGGCATCGCGAACTTGAAGAGTTCTAGCCAAGATTGGTTGATCGCTTAGCAAATCTTCCTTCTTGGTAAGCAAGATGATTTCAGATTTGGTTAACTCGAATTCCTTCTCGATCGTATCTAAGAAGTGATGAAGCTTTGGATCGACCAGAGTATTTACATACTTTCTGGCCATCGCTAAATCAGTTTTCGCCATTGTCATTTCAACATTTGAAATGAAGGTGCGGAAGAAGTGCCAATCTTTAAGCATTTGCGAGAGCACATCGCTCTTGCCAGACTCGCGGGCTGCCTTTAATCCAGAGCCGACACCAAACCATCCAGGAACAATTTGTCGTGATTGGGTCCAACCAAACACCCATGGAATTGCCCGAAGCGAAGCAAGGCCACCGCTTG
>DAIOGD010000129.1:0-3242 GCA_036745395.1 Candidatus Nanopelagicaceae bacterium
CCCAAAGTAAAGCGCAATTACGCTCGGATATTAGATCCGATCGCGAATTTAAGGACAAGCAAGATACTTGGCGCCAAATCTTAAATTCCAACGAAGTAAGTGGCGCAAACGTTATTGCTAGCTATTTGGCTTATGGGAGCGAACCAAAGACCGAAGATATAAATAGCCACATAATTAAAAGTGGGAAGAAGCTTGTACTTCCACGATTGCTGCCAGATAAAGATTTGGAATGGGTTCTTTGGGATGGCTCGAATGATTCGCTAAGTAAGAATGGTCGAATCTTTGAACCAAAAGGTGCCGCAATAGATCCAAGTGAAATCGATGTTGTAATCGTTCCAACTCTTTGCGCGGACAGATCTGGTAATCGCTTAGGACAAGGCGGGGGTTCTTATGATCGCGCGCTTCCAAAATTGCGAGCCTGGCGAATTGGATTAATTTATGCCGGAGAACTTAGCAATACCGAGATTCCAAGTGAACCCCATGATGCAAAGTTAAATGCGGTTGCAACCCCAGATTTAATTATTCGATTTCAATAATTACTTGAGATCGCCTAAATGGCGAGCCATCACAACTCGTTGAACTTGGTTGGTTCCTTCATAAATTTGCGTTAACTTGGCATCGCGCATCATTCGCTCGACTGGGTAATCAGATACATAGCCATAACCACCCAAAACCTGAACTGCATCGGTCGTGACCTTCATTGCAACATCGGTCGCAAAGCACTTTGCCGCAGCAGAGAAGAAAGTTAGATCACTCTCGCTTCGTTCGCTCTTAACAGCAGCTGCGTAAGTTAATTGACGAGCGGCTGCGATATTCATCGCCATATCCGCCAACATAAATTGCACACCTTGAAAATCAAAGATCTCTTTCCCAAATTGCTTTCGTTCGTGGGCATATTTCTCGGCAACTTCGAATGCGCCTTGGGCGATTCCAAGTGCTTGTGCTGCGATCGTTATTCGGGTGTGATCCAAAGTTTTCATCGCAAGAGCGAAGCCAGTTCCAATTTCACCAAGTCGACGGTCATCCGGGATTCGAACATTGTCGAAATAAACTTCGCGAGTAGGTGAACCACGAAAACCCATTTTCTTTTCATGCGCCCCGAAGGAAACACCGGCATCAGATTTTTCAACTATGAAAGCCGTAATTCCTTTAGCCCCAAGTGCGGGATCGGTTTGCGCAAGCACGGTGTAAAAATCTGAAAAACCAGCATTTGAAATCCACTTCTTGCTTCCGCTAATAATCCAATCGTTTCCATCTTTAGTTGCCTTGGTCTTCATCGCGGCCGCATCTGATCCCGCTTCGGATTCTGAAAGGCAATAGGAAAAACCTTGGCCCTTAACTAATTGCGTCAAATACTTTTTCTTCTGCTCACTATTTCCAGCAAGAAGCACTGGCACCGACCCCAATTTATTTACTGCTGGGATCAGCGATGACGAGCCACATACTCGCGCTACTTCTTCAATAATGATTACCGTTGCAAGTGCATCAGCGCCTTGGCCGCCAAATTCACTTGGCACATGCGCTGCTGCTAAATCTGCACTTTGAAGGGCGTCGAAAGCTTCTTGCGGAAAGCGCGCTTCTTCATCAACTGCTTTTGCAAATGGCGCAATCTTTTTATCAGCAAGTGCGCGCACGCTCTCGCGAAGTGCCTGATATTCCTCGCCGAATAAAGATTCCATACGACCATTAACTCAATTCTTTTCGGATTCGTCTAGCCTTTGTAATGTAGCAAGTATCTTGTTGTATTTCGCAAGTTCATCATCTTCGCCCATCGCAGCGGCACGATCCGCCGCACGATCAATTCTTTTCGTCTCTTTCTTATCTTCGCGCATCCATTGAATGAAGGTGGCAACCAAAGCCATAAGGATTGGTACTTCGCCAAGCGCCCAACCAAAGGAAGCTCCTTTATGTTGGTCGGCTAAGAGATCACCGACCCAAGAGATATGAAGCGCGGAGTAATAACCGCCATCGACCAGGGTTGAAGTTGAGAGAAGCGCAATTGAGAAGAAGGCGTGGATACTCATCGCTGCAAATAGGACGATGATTCGAACGATGTGCGGCACCTTCCATGGATTCGGATCGGTACCGATAATTACATGGAAGAAAAGCGCTCCAGCCAATAAGAAATGAATATTCATAAAAAGGTGACCGGCATGACTCTGCATTAAGTGACCAAACAGCGGAGTCATGTAAAGGACAAATAGCGAGCCATCAAAGATTGATAGCGCAACAACGGGATTAGAAATCACTCGCAGATACTTGGAATGCATGGTTGCAATAAGAACTCCGCGAATGCCGCGCTCTTCACTATCGCGACCTTGTGGCAAGGTGCGAAGCGCCAAAGTGATCGGCGAACTAAGAACGAAACCAATCGGTGCGACCATTCCCAAAATCATGTGCGCCACCATGTGATAAGAAAATGCAAAGTGGGCATAAATTCCGATTCCACCACTGGTTGCATAATCCGACATCGCTATTCCAAATGCGAAGGCAATCGTTCGACCTACCGGCCATTTATCGCCGCGCTTACTCAAGACCCGCACGCCTTTTATATAGAGCGCGGTCAACAAGATAAGTAATCCAAGAAATGCACCATCTGGAATGTAGGCCCAGAACAATCGCCAAAGAGTTGGTTGTGGCTGTTCTGGTAATCCTGTTAGCGAGAGAATTGTGCTGATATTTTCCGGACCCTTAGGCACTGGAGGTGCAACGGTTGAAAGCCAGCCGCCAATTACAACGGTCATAACCATCACCATAAATTCACCAGCGAGCAGGTAGAAAACCGATTTGGTTTCAGTAATTTTTGCCGCAATATTTTTTCGGTGCTTTGCCCCAAAGGCGATTAGAACAATTGTTAATAGGACTTTCAAAATAACTAAGAGAGCGTAGAAAGTACTCCACGCCGACAAGTAATTTAGGCGAGTAATCGCATTTACTAAACCGCTGATTGAAACAATCACGGCTGACCAAAGCGCAAGTGCACTAAAACGCCCAATCGAGTTGGCTCTTTCTTTTGGCGAAATAACTAGAAGGCCAATAACGCCACCTACCCAAATAGAGATAAAGGCAACATGGAAAAGCAAGGAACCAATAGCCAGCGAGTGATTCCCAGCCGCAGCTGAATGGCTTTCGAAAATCGGTGCCAGCAATCCGACCATGACAACGACCAATCCAGTTATCGCCCCGGTTGTCGATTTCATTATTGTCAGAATTCCAAGAATCGGAACTGCACAAAGCAGGGT